>CAZBBU010000388.1:0-2035 GCA_964489965.1 uncultured bacterium | reverse complement strand
GTCTCAGTGAACTGCAGTGCCTCCTGCGAGAAGTACCCCGCGTTGGTGAGCCGGCTGCGGGCACTGCGCGTCAGGTTGAGAAGAGCCAGTCGCAGGTCGCTCTGGCTGGTCGGCTGGTCAAAGCTCCCCAGGTGCAGCACGCGACTGCCGATCAGCTGACCCGCCGGCAGCACCTGGCTGTTCTCCCAGGCTTCGATGGAGACCTCAACCGTGGCCGAGCGAAGCTGATTGCGTGGCGAGATCAGGGCGATGACCATCTCCTCGCCCGACTGGGCGACCAGGTTGGCGAGACTGTCAAACTGCTCCGTGGAGAGCTGCACGGCGCCGGCGCCACGCCTCGCCGTGACCTCGTTGGCGGCGCGGACAAAGGCCGCAAGTGCCTCACGTGCCGCTGGCAGGTCAGGCGCGCTTACGCTGCCGCTGTAGATCAGGTCATCGGTGCGGTAAGCCAGCTCACCGGCGGCGATCTGCTCGAATTCATCCTGCAGCTCGCTGAGCCGGCGGCTGGAGTCTTCCATCGCCAGTTCCAGCACTGACAGGTTCAACTCGAGTTCCTGCACGCGGGCGTTGCTCTCCTCGAAACGCTGGCGCAGCGTGTCATTCACCTCGCCCAGCAGACGGTTCTGCTCCAGCAGCTGGTCGTTGTCAGCGGCCAGCTCGTCGTTGAGCACGCCCAGAGCGGTGTTCTCACCCTGCAGCAGCTCGTTCTCGGAGCGCAACTGCGCCGACTGCTGCTCGAGTTCCTGCACCTGCGCGCCCAGTTCGTCTATCAGGCCGGACAGCTCTACCGTCTCCAGCTCAAGCCTCAGCACTTCCTCCTGGGCGCGGCTGGCCTCGTTCTCAGCCAGCGTCTGGCGTTGTGCCGCGCGTTCAAGCTGCTGCTGCGCCATCTGCAGGTTGACCTGCAGCTCGGAGAGCGTGCCGGTCATCTCCACCATGTTGGCCTGCAGGTCAAGCAGTTCCTCCTCGAGGAACCGCTGCTCCGAAAGCATGGCGTCCAGCGCCACGGCGGCCTGCTCAACTTCGGCCTGGGCTTCGTCACGCTGCGAGGTCACGGCCTCGAGCTCACTCTGGGCCGCGCTGAGCTCAGCCTCGCCGTCCTCCAGGTCACGTTCCAGGTCACGCACCATCGTCTGCAGTACCCGCTGCTCGGCACGCAACTCGTTCAGTTCCTCGGCCGCCTGCTGGGCGTTGAGGAGGGTGGCTGTTGCGCTGCGGTTTGCCAGTGCCAGCACCGCCAGGGTGGTCAGCATGATGAGGATGCCCGCGCCGACGCCCACGATCTGTCCGGTGACCTTGGGCCGCGCCCCGAAAAGGCTCAGGCGATGACGCCCGACGAAGGTGCCGAGGCGGTCACCGGCGAAGGCGATCACCCCAGCCAGGACTATCAGCAGCAGGACCAGCCAGAGGATGTTCACGTGAACGCCTCAGCAGCCCTGCGCGTCAGATGTGGAAGTCCGCGCCAAGGTAGTGGTTGCGCACGTCATCGTCCTGTGCGAATTCTTCGGGTGTACCGTCAAAACGGACGGTGCCGTCAAACATCAGGGCCACCCGGTCCGCTATCGCCAGCGTCTCGCGTACGCTGTGGTCGGTCAGCAGTACCCCGAGTCCACGCCGTTCGCGCAGGTCGCGGATCAGCAGCTGGATCTCCCTGATCGATTTCGGGTCGACACCGGTGAATGGCTCGTCCAGCAGGATGTAAGCAGGATCAGTGGTGAGGCTGCGGGCGATCTCGAGGCGCCGGCGCTCGCCGCCCGAGAGCGTGTCGGCGCGGCTGTCTGCCAGTGCACTCAGACCGAACTCGTCCAGCAGGCTGTGCGCCCGCTCCAGCCGTTCATTCCGGTCGAGCTTCTGGAATTCCAGGATGGCCAGCAGGTTGTCCAGCACGCTGAGGCGCCTGAAGGCGCTCGGTTCCTGTGCCAGGTAGCCGAGCCCGTGACGGGCCCGGCGGTGCATGGGCCAGTTGGTCACGTCTGTGCCATCGAGCAGGATCTGGCCGGCGTTGGGCCGTACGAAACCCACCATCATGTAGAAG
>CAZBBU010000387.1:0-2037 GCA_964489965.1 uncultured bacterium | reverse complement strand
CGCAGGGAGCAATGAGATAGCGGTTACGGCCGAAGACGCTGCGGGCAATTCCACCACGGAATCGCTGACGGTCACCTATGAGCCGCCGATTTCCGGTGTGGCTGTCGAGCCGATGGTGGCGCGGCGTAACCAGCTGGTCACCATCTCCGGCAGTCACTTCGGCCCGGACACCGGTACGGTACTGATCGGAACCGAGGAAGCGACAGTTCACAGCTGGTCTGACAGCGAGATCGTCGTGGCGGCGCCCGGTGCCTTCGCCGGTGGCTGGATGGACATCGAGATTCACGGGACGACCGGCACTGCGATCGTAGAGGACTTCTTCGTCGGCATTGAGATAGCGTCGGAGGACCTGACAGCAGCCATCACCGCTGCGAATCCGGAACCTGGCGAAGCTTTACTGCTCAGTGGTCCCAGTTACGTCCTGACGCAGCTGCCGACAATCGACCCCAGCAACTTCCTGTCAGCTTTCAGCTACTACGGTGCCCCCACCGATGGTGCGCCCGAAACAGTGCTGGAGTCCAGTGACGGTGTGCTGCTCTTCTCGACCCATGCGGCGCTCAGGACTCAGTTCCAGGACCTGGTCATAATGGCGGAAGTGGTTCACATTGCAACCTTCGGGGACCTTCTCCCGCTGGACGCCGCAACTGATGTTGGCCTGCGCCTGGAGAACGTTGTGTTCGAGCGGGAAGCCGCTCCCGGGTTCACTGATGCTGAGCGCATGCTGAACATCGGCCCGCGGACTGACGGCTCCAGCCTGGACCTGTATCAGGTGCCCGCCCAGACGACGCTGGTCAACGTGGAGTCTTCCGGCTTCTTTCAGGTAGCTGTGGGTGGCGGCAACGTCAGGCTCATCGATTCGACGATTCGACTCCCAGCCAACAGTACGGCAAATGCGCTCGTGGTCATGACGGACGGACTGCTGGATATTACCGAATCAGAGATTCTGGCTGAAGCTTCGCCCTTGATGCTGCTGAGCTCCAATCTGATGCTGCAACTGGATGGTGCCGAGATCAGTCTTGGGGACGGCATACTGTTCATGGGGCGTTTCTTGAATCCGCAAGTACCGACGATTCGCGCGAACGACAGCAGGCTTCAGGTTGGTGCCAGCGGAACTATGCTCGCAACGGGCGGGGTCAACTCCGCATTCGAAGGCAACAGTTTCTCTGGCGGGTCCTTTGGTTTCGACCTGCAGGGTGGCAACAGCATGTTCACGGCGAACCAAGTGGACACGGGATCCGTGGAGTTCCGGACTGCCAGTGGCGGACTCACAGTACGGGACAACGAATTGGGACTGGCCTCGAGCCTGGCGCTTTCGACCCTTGATGACAGCGTCCTGCGATTCGATAATAATACGGTAACCGGACCGGCGTTCACGTCGATGACGGGCCCGGGCACGCTGCTGGTTCAGGAAAACGATTTCGATGCCACGGGCTTTGCTGCCGGCGCCATATTCCGCATCGCAGCAAGTCCGGCAAGCAGCAGCGTCGGTTTTCACAACAACACGTCGGTCGGCAGCGACCGCCTGTTCAGTATCAACGGATCGGGCGGCGGGGAGCTGAACGTGAACATCACCGGCAACACCTTCGCTGCGAACCTGACCACTTTAGGAGACGTCGCAGTGGTCACAGACCTCGTGGCACCATCAATCGTGACCACGAGCGACAACACCTGGGGACAGCTCGAGAGCGCCGCCGAAGTGCACGCACTCATCGAGTTCGTGAATACGGTTTCCGACAGGATGACCGTCGCCCCTTGAGTTGCCCGGCGTGGAGCAGCAACGCTGCCGAAGTGGGACACTGTGCGCATGACCAAGAAGATCGGCTTCCTCTCCTTCGGGCATTGGACACCGGCAGCCAACTCTGCCACGCAGTCGGCCGCTGACGCTTTGCTGCAGGCCATCGACCTGGCCGTGGCGGCCGAGGAGCTGGGTGCCGACGGCGCCTACTTCCGGGTGCATCACTTCGCGCGTCAGCTCGGCTCGCCGTTCCCGCTGCTCGCCGCGATCGGCGCCCGTACCAGCAGAATCGAAATCGGTAC
>CAZBBU010000386.1:0-2040 GCA_964489965.1 uncultured bacterium | reverse complement strand
GTCTAAGGCACACTGCCAGCGTTCATCCTGAGCCAGGATCAAACTCTCCAAAACAGTTGCTCCAGATGGAGCGTTTTTGGTCAAACCATCCGGCCGCTGGCCGAAAGACCGGCTGCCGGATTCATTACGAATAAGGAATCAAAAAGGTTCGCACATCGATTATCAAAGATCACGCGCTCAGGTTGCGGGCCCGGCAAAATGCCGTGTAGATGGGACTTTTCAGTCACTTACTGGCCGCTCACCTCTCGCAAGCGCAAAAAAGAGTATAAACCCATTGAAGAGGCCATGTCAACAGCTGCCTTACAGGAAACCCGGCGGCACTTCAGGTGCAGCCGGGGGCAAGGCGGGAATCACTGCCATTCAACCGTGCCCGGCGGCTTGCCGGTCACGTCATAGACCACTGCATCAACCTGGGGGAACTCCTCAAGTACACCCGCAGCCCAGGCGGCCAGCTTGCCGGCCGGGTAGTCGTCCTCCGGGCGCGTATGCCGGCCGGTCATGTAGTCGTTGGTGATTATGCTCCTCAGCGCCACGGTAAAGCGCCCCGGGGCACTGCCGAACGGCAGGATCAGGCAGAACAGCTGACTGGAGGGCATGTCCGCCAGAACCTCGCGCGCCCTGTGATCCACCTGTTGCAGCAGCGCGACCTGTTCACGGCTGATGGTGCTGCGCCACGGCTGTAGCGAATCAAGGCCCGCGCGGGCTGCCAGCATCATCGCGACGCGGTTCACCTCGCTGAACTCACCAGCGATGCGCTGACCCAGCCGGTTGATCAGCGGGTCCGTCAGATCGGTGGCCTCCGTAAGCGTCAGGAACCGGTAACTCCTGTAATCACCCTGCACCCCGACGGTGCGGAAAGGCAGAGTCCGCACAGTGGCCAGCCCGGTCTCGCCCAGGCTGGCGCGTATGCGGCTGTCCAGGTCTGACGGCACTTCATCACTGCCGTCCCAGGTGATGACCCGCAACACCAGTCCTGGTCCCGGGAACGGCTGCCGGCCCGCGATCGCCTCGCTGAGGCCCAGCTGGCGCGCCACCTGCCGGACTTCGTCCTTGTGCCAGTCGGAATTGGTCTCCACCACGCGACCCTCTTCCCTGGCACGACGCACCATACTCACGTCATTGTGGTGCGTCTTGATGCTCTGGGCGCTGCTGCTCACCCCGGGATTGCCGCTCTCGATGAGGTCCGGGCGCAGCGTGCCCTGAGCGAAGATGGCGCTGTCAAGATCCAGGTCCATGGCCGAGAGCTCGTCGCGCAGCACCTCCATGAACATGTTGCCCACCAGCTCCCGCTTCTGTTCGGGATCGAAGATGTGCGTCAGCGGGCCGATCATGTCGCCCGAGCCGCCCGCCACCTGCGAATCGAAGAAACGGTCGGCCGCGTTCACGTGCCGCAGGTTACTGAGTCCCAGGCCGCGCAGCTCGCGCACCACGCCTTCGCTCTCGTTCAGGCGCATGAAACCGGTGTCCACATGCAGCGCGTACACCTGATTCGCAGGCAGGGCCTTGAGCAAGAGGGCCGCGGTGACCGCGGAGTCCACCCCGCCGCTGACAAGAACGAACACCTTGTTGTCCTTCACCTGCGCACGGATGTCAGCCACGGCGTTCTCGATCCTGTCACTCAGCTGGTAGTTCTGCTGCAGCCCGGCGATCCGGACCAGGAAATTGCGCAGCATGGCGACACCGTTCTCGCTCAGGTCCACCTCCGGGTGGAACTGCACACCGTAAATGCCCCGCTCTGGAGCCGCGATGGCAGCAATGGCCCGCTCGGAACGCGCGATCACCGAGAAACCGTCAGGCAGTTCCTGGACTGAATCGCCATGGCTCATGAGCACGCGCTGCCGATCATCCAGACCATGGAACAGAGGCGATTCCGCGGTGATGGCGATCTCCTCGACGCCGTACTCGGCCTCGCCGCTGGCCGCGACCTTGCCGCCGAAATGCTGGGTCAGGAGCTGCATTCCATAGCAGATTCCCAGCAGTGGCTTGCCGCTGTCGAGCAAACCGGGGTCGTAGGCCGGCGCGCCTTCGGCGTACACGCTG
>CAZBBU010000385.1:0-2046 GCA_964489965.1 uncultured bacterium | reverse complement strand
TCTGGAGCAGGTCCCTTCAGGCGTACCGTTCCTGCTTGACTTTCATGCGGAAGCTACCAGCGAGAAACGCATCATGGGCTGGCACCTGCGGGGTCGTGCCGCGGCCGTGCTGGGCACCCACACCCACGTGCAGACCGCGGATGAGCTGTTGAGGCAGGGAACAGCCTACATCACCGACACCGGCATGACCGGCGTGCAGGACTCGGCCATCGGCATGGCCTACGACGAGGTCCACCACAGGTTCACCACCCGCATGCCACGCCGTTTCCGCCCTGCCGAGGGAGACGCCGCACTGTGCGGCGTGATCCTGGAGCTGGAGGGCGCGCGCTGCACCGGCATCCAGAGGCTGCGCTGGGAGGAACCCGGGGATGAGTGAAGACGCTTTTGCGCCACTGAGCGCCGACGTTGACTTTCTGGCCACGGCACTGGGTGACGTGCTCAGACAACTTGAGGGTGTTGAACTGTTCGAACTGGTGGAGAGCGTCCGCAGCCTGACCAAGGAGATCCGGGCGGAGCCTGATGCGGACCGGGCGCTGGAGCTGCAGGACCGGCTGGCGCACCTGTTCCGCGGTCTGAGCGCACAGCGCTGCAACCAGCTGGTGCGAGCCTTCAGTACCTACTTCCAGCTGGTCAACCTGGCGGAAGAGATCCACCGCGTGCGGGTGAACAGGCAGCGGGAGGCGGACGCGTCACCGGAGGCACCGCGCAGCGAATCGGTGCTCGCCGCCGTAAAGGTACTGCGTGACGAAGGCTGGTCCGCCACCGAGATCCGCAACTTCCTGGACAACCTGGACGTGCAGCTGACCATCACGGCGCATCCCACCGAGGTGAAACGCTACACGGTGCGGCTCAAGCTTGAACGCATCGCCCAGGCCATGCGGAGCCTGGCGGAACGCGACCTGTCACGTACCCGGCGCGCCGCACTGCAGGCGGAGATCCGGGCTGAGATCGCCACGTTGTGGCAGACGAGGGAGTTGCCGCTGGAGAAACCCCGGGTGGAGGATGAAGCCAAGAGCGCCCTCTACTACTTCAGGCGCTCCATCCTGGAAGTCCTGCCCCGCATACTGCTGGATCTGGAGCATGCCTTCCACACTTACTTCGGTGCGGAATCACCTGCCGCCCTGCCGCCGGTGGTGCGCTTCCGCAGCTGGATCGGCGGGGACCGTGACGGCAACCCCAACGTGACCCCCGAGGTGCTGGCCCGTACGCTTGAGATCCAGTCGCAGGTTGCACTTGAATCAGCGAAGGCGGACATGGACAAGCTGGTTCAGCGCCTCTCGATCTGGGACCGGCGTTCCCCGCCACCTGAGGGCCTAAAGGAGCGGCTGGCCGGCAGGCTGGCCGGGTTGCCGGGTGCCAGCGAGCGTTTTCCGGATGAACCGTACCGGCAGCTGATCTGGCTGATGCATCACGGCCTGTCGGCCGAGGAGTCGGGTGCGGGGCACTACCCGGGCGGCAACGAGGGCTACGCCGCCGACCTGGCACTGCTGGAGGACTCGCTGAACCAGAGCGGTGGCGAGCTGGTGGCGCGCTCCTTCGTGCGGCCCGACCTGTACCGGGCCCAGGCATTCGGCTTCCACCTGGCGGCGATGGACACTCGTGAGAACTCCAGCGTTCACGAACGCGTCATCGCCGATCTGTTCGCTCAGGCGCGAGTCACCTACCACTACCAGGAGCTGAGCGAGGCCGAGCGCTGCGAACTGCTGATCCGTGAGCTGCATTCCACGCGGCCGCTGACAGGCCCCAACAGCGAACTGCGTGCCGAGAGCCGGCAGGCACTGGAGTTCGTGAAGGTGCTGCTCTACGCCCGCGAGGAATACGGACGCGACGCGGTGGGTTCGTACGTGATCTCCATGACGGAAGGCGTCAGTGACATCCTGGAGGTCATGGTGCTGGCGCGCGAAGCGGGGCTGACCGACCTGGACGTCACGCCACTGTTCGAGACCCGCGATGACCTGCAGCGGGCACCCCAGATACTGCGGGACCTGTTCGCGATTCCGGCCTACCTGCAGCACGTGAACCGCAGGGGAATCCAGGAGATAATGA
>CAZBBU010000384.1:0-2046 GCA_964489965.1 uncultured bacterium | reverse complement strand
ATTGGCAAAATGCCCACTCATTATTGTACGGGAATACATTAAAGTATCCGATACATCCTTTCTTTTAACGGTGAAAGCTCCGGTTAAGCCTACTTTCTGCTATTCAGCCAACAGCTCCAAGGGGAACTTCAATTGTACTGCTTTGCCGGGCTCACACTGTCCCCGGCTCGCTAGTGGGTGGTAATGCCACTACTCGTTCCCGTCATCGCCTTGTTCAGCGGCAACCTGAACGGTTGTCGCGTAGCAGGGTGCCTTTACAGAATGGCACGAGCCTGCATATACTCAAACCTAGCAGCACGCCGACCAGCCAGTCAATACGCAGCTGCGCCTCCGCAGACAACCTGAACCAGGTGATGTCCAGACAGATTTCGTCTGACCATTCTGGCAAAACCGATTCAAGGTGCACTGCAAGCAGGAGCCAGCCACAATCTGGATTGCCGGCACACATGGCAGCAACCGGGGCTCAGTGTCCTGCTGCCGAACTGATACCAGCGGGCACCGGACCAGTTGAGCCCATCCCGGAAATGGAAGAAAATCAGAGTGAGCAACAGCACCAAACTGTCAACAGTCAGCAGCCGCAGCGCCGCCCCTGAGGTGGCCAGCCAACCAGTGGAGGTACTGCAGTGAGCGCGAGACCCCGCAAGGCAGACGCCGAGGAAGTACTGGAGGCCGCACCCGCGGCTGAAGCAGACGCCCCCAAGCGCAGGCGCGGCAGGCCCCGCAAGGATGAAGCCGCGGCGGCGACCGCCGAGGTTCCTGCCGAGGAGACCACAGAGAAGCCCGCTGAGAAGCCGGCCAAACCAGCCAGCCGCAGTCGCAAGAAGAAGGTGGCTGAAGATGAAGAGGCCGCAGCTGCAGACGATGCAGGTGAAGCAGCCTCCACTGCCGGGGGCGACCAGCAGGACGAGCACTCCGAGCAGTCGGACGACTCCGGTTCGGATACCCAGGGCAATGAGCGCGGCGGCGGCAAGCGCGGCAGGCGCAACCGCCAGTCCGGAAGGAAGCAGGGCCACAACTTCCGTGACCTGCAGCAGAAGATCGTCCCGGAACTGCAGCTGATCGCCAAGGAAGTCGGCCTCGAGGACTACCGGCAGATGGAGAAGGACGAGCTGGCGGTGGCCATTCTCGAACGCTCCGCTGAGGGCGAAGGCCTGAAGCTGGTGCAGGGCTACCTGGAGATCTCCAGTGACGGCTACGGCTTCCTGCAGGAATCGCTGCTGCAGAACAACACCCGCTCAGTGATCGTCTCCGCGGGACTCATCAAGCAGTTCAAGCTGCGCACCGGTGACTGGATCATGGGCAAGTCACGGCGCCCCCGTGAGAACGAGCGTTACGGCACCCTGATCAGGGTCGAGGCGGTCAACGGCGTGGACCCGTTCCAGGCGTCCAAGCGCCCGCGTTTCGACGACCTGATCCCCACCTTCCCGGACCGCATGATCAAGCTCGAGACCACGCCGAACGAGCTCTCGGCGCGTGTCATCGACCTGCTGGCACCCATCGGACGTGGCCAGCGTGGCCTGATCGTCGCCCCACCCAAAGCCGGTAAGACCACCCTGCTCAAGAAGATCGCCAACGCGGTGATCACCAACGAGCCTGACCTCAAGGTGATCGTTCTGCTGGTTGACGAACGGCCCGAGGACGTCACCGACTTCCGCGAGTCCGTTTCCGGTGTCGAAGTGATAGCCAGCACCTTCGATGAGCCCCCTGCCAACCACATCCGCGTGGCCGAGTTCGTGCACGAGCGGGCCCGGCGCATCGTGGAAGAGGGCGGCCACGTGATGATCCTGCTCGACTCGATCACCCGCCTGGCCCGGGCCAACAACCTGGTGACGCCGCCGACCGGCCGCACACTCTCAGGTGGCCTTGACTCCAGTGCCCTGCACTGGCCCAAGCGCTTCCTGGGTGCCGCCCGCAACATCCGCGGTGGCGGCAGCCTTTCCATCCTGGCCACCGCCCTGGTCGAGACCGGTTCGCGCATGGATGACGTCATCTTCGAGGAGTTCAAAGGCACGGGCAACATGGAACTGCACCTGAGCCGCCGCCTTG
>CAZBBU010000383.1:997-2055 GCA_964489965.1 uncultured bacterium | reverse complement strand
CCTCAGAACTGCAGCGCGAGCGGGTCGACATCATCATGTGGGACCCCAATCCGCGTGAGTTCATCCGCAACGCCCTCTCACCGGCCAAGGTCGGACTTATCGACATAAACACGGACACCCTGGAAGCCCGCGTAACCGTAGGCAGCGACCAGCTCTCCCTGGCCATCGGCAAGGGCGGCCAGAACGTACGCCTTGCAGCCAAGCTGACCGGCTACAAGATCGACCTGGCGGCCTCCGAGACCGTGAGTGACCTTGACGCAGCCATGCAGGCAGCAGCCAGCCGCACCGAAGACTTCACGGCCAGCGAGACCAGCCGCGCGGCTTTCGACGCACTCTTCGGCTCGGGATCCGCGGAAGCGGAAGACGCAGCTGAAGAAGAGGCAGTTTCCGAGGAGACTGCCGCCGTGGAAGAAGAGGGGAGCAGCGCATCCTGAGCATGGCCGCCAGGACCGCGCACGTGCCGCTCAGGCGCTGCGTGTCATGCCGCCGCGCCCTGCCGCAGCGGGCACTTACACGCTTCCGCCGTAACGAGAGTGGCGAATGGCTGCTCGATACCGCACGGAGCGGCGGCCGGGGTGCCTGGGTTTGCCAGGAAGAGAATTGCAGGACCAGCAGGGCACTGGGGCGGTTCTTCCGCGCCCAGGCCCCCAGAATCGCTGAACAGCTGCGCGAACGTGATGAGGACGGAGGGTTGAATGACCGAGAAGGTTGAGAAAGTAAGGATCTATCAGTTGGCCAAGGACCTTGATGTGGACACCAAGGCCGTGATGGACGTACTTGATGAGATCGGCGTGGAGTACAAGACGCACGCGAGCAGCCTCGATGAGGAGACCGCCGAGGCGGTGAAGCAGCTCATCCAGGGCGAGGAAGAGAAGAAGACACAGGAACCAGCCGAGGCTGAGGAGCCCAAGGTCGAAGAACCGAAGGCCACGGAACAGCAGCAAATCAAGAAGTCGAAGAAGAAGGGCAAGGGCAAGAAGTCGGCAGCGGCAGGCGGGTTGCAGCCGCGCCCGCCCATCGTCACCGTGATGGGTCACGTTGACCACGGCAAGACCTCA
>CAZBBU010000383.1:0-987 GCA_964489965.1 uncultured bacterium | reverse complement strand
TGCTCGACTACGTCCGCAAGACCAGGGTGGCCGACACGGAAGCCGGCGGCATCACCCAGCACATCGGTGCCTACCAGGTTGAGACTGCGGGTGGCCCTGTCACCTTCCTGGACACACCGGGTCACGAGGCCTTCACCACCATCCGCCAGCGTGGCGCCAACGCCACCGATATCGCGGTGATCGTGGTTGCGGCCGATGACAGCATCATGCCGCAGACGCGCGAGGCAGTAGCGCACGCGCGCGCAGCCGGCGTGCCCATCATCGTGGCCATCAACAAGACGGACCTGCCGCAGGCCGATCCCGACCGCGTGAAGCAGGACCTCATCCAGCTGGAACTCGTGCCCGAGGACTACGGCGGCGACACCGTGGTCGTTGAGATCAGCGCCCGCACCGGCGCCGGCATCGACACCCTGCTGGAGATGATCTCGCTGGTGGCGGAACTCGAGGACCTCAAGGCGGATCCCTCCGCCCCGATCAAGGGCATCATCGTGGAGTCCGTGCTGGACAAGCAGGCCGGCGTACTCGCCACAGTGCTGGTCCAGGAGGGCACCCTGCGGGTCGGCGATTACATTGTGTCTGACGAGGTGTGGGCCAAGGTCAGGCGACTGACCGACCACGCCGGCAAGTCCGTCAAGGAAGCGGGACCCGCCACCCCCGTGCAGGTCCTGGGCTTCAGCAAGCAGCCCCTGGCCGGTGACACCGTGACGGCGGCAGAAGACGAAGCCAGCGCCAAGCAGCTTGCCGCCAGCCGCGAGGAAGCCCGCAAGGAAGAAGAACGCAGCGAGATCGGCCGCAAGAACATCACCCTGGCTGACCTGTTCGGCCAGTCCAAGGTTGTGACGCTGAACATCATCCTCAGGGCCGACACGCAAGGTTCACTCGAGGCGCTCAGGGGAGTGCTGGAGAAGGAAGCCGAGGGCGTCAGCGAGGTTGACCTGAACATCATGCTGGCCGAAGTCGGCGCACCCACCGAGTCTGACCTGCTGC
>CAZBBU010000382.1:1818-2063 GCA_964489965.1 uncultured bacterium | reverse complement strand
TTAAGGGTTGCTTAAGACCTGCGCTGCACCATATGCCAACGGTCGCGAGTACAGACCTTGGGCGGCCAACGAGGAGGGAAGCATGAAAGGAAAGCCCGCAGGTCGCATGACGTTTCAGCTGGCCGGCGCTCTGACTGCCGCGTTGCTGCTGTTCGCCGGCTGTGCACAGAAAACGCCGCCGTACGGTGGTGGTGGCGACGGCGGTGGCGGCGGTGGCGGTGGCGGTGGTGGTGGCGCCGGCGAGA
>CAZBBU010000382.1:0-1808 GCA_964489965.1 uncultured bacterium | reverse complement strand
GTCACGGCCTATGACGCCACTACCGAGCAGACAGCACTGGCCCTGGATCTGCCCGTTTCCTCCGGGCCGATCACGGTCACAGGTGAACGCAAGTGAAACGGCGCCTCCTCGGCCTGCTGGCCGCGTGCCTGCTGCTGGCCGGCACATCCGCCGCACAGGGGCTGCTGCCGGTCAGTGAGCTTCCACCGGTATCCGATACTGACCTGGCGACGCTGATCGACACTTACATACCCGAGTATCACAGCACCATCCTGATCTTCACGCAGTGCTTCGGCGGGAACTTCCTGTTGCCGTTCGCCGGGCGCGAACGGACGGTGGCCATGTCCGCAAGCGGTCCCGGCACGGTTTCCTACTACGGTGGCTTCCACGATGATGCGGCGCGCGCGCTGACCCCGTCGGAAGGCAAGACGAGCCACGACATATTCACAGCGGGCCAGGCGGGCAAGAACTCCAAGGAGACACCCCTCATCACCGGCGAGGCAATACCTTACGAACCGGTGAGCGCCGATGGCGAGATCCGGAGCCGGCACGTGCTGGTCTACGCGGCCTTGCCCGAAAGCCTGGACCGGCACGACTTCCGCAGGATCCAGCAGGCGCTGTCGGCTGAGCCGAACACGACCGTCACGCTGGTTGCCAGATCCCTGCCTGCCGACCACGAGGAAGCGTCGACGTGGAAGCCCGATTACCCTCCCACGCTGGCGGGACTGCAGGCAGCCCTCGAGGAGATCGGCGAGAGCATGAACGAGCATGAACAGTTCGTCCTGTTCGTGACCGATCATGGTTCCAGAAGGCCGATCTCAGAGACCTTCAATGTCGGGCCCAACGGCAGCCACGCGGCCGCGCTGGCACTCACCGCCGAGGAAGTGGAGTTCATGAACTCAGACGCCGCCGAACTGGGCAAGGTCGGCTTCCTGTTGTTCCTGCCCGATGCCGAAGAGGCACCAACGGGCGACGACCTGGTGATCACCCTCGACCACGTAAAGGACACTGAGATCACTGCGTCGTTCGCGATGCCGGCCCCGATACCCGGCTACAACGTGTTCTTCGAACTCGATTACGCGGAGATCGACGATGCGCTGGATCCGGTGAACAACCTGACAGCGTACGTCTATAACCGGACGCCGCTAACCTTCACGGAGATGGTTCTGAGTGTCCTTCTGACACCCATGCCCAAGTTCGGCTACGCCGACTTCACGGTCTCCGGCGGATCAGGCTCCACGGGCGCACCGGATTCCTTCACTGCCGAAGCGGGCGTGCATCCCGTCTTCCAGTTCGAGATGACCAATGACTCCATCTTGGGCAGCCTGTTCCTGTACCACTTCCTGTTCGAGGCAGAACTGGACGCCCTGGAACTGTTCGCAGCCGAACTTTACGGCCTCGAGCTCTACGAGGATGTGGATGGCGACGGACAGATAACCGCTGCCGATGAGCTGATCGGCGAGGCCTTCACGGATCCTTCTGACCCGGGCAGGTTCATCGCCTCGGTCACCGAACCCGGCTTCGAGCTGGAACCGGGCGGTACCACGACGTTCGTCCTGGGAATCCGCTTCAAGGAATAGCCCTTCCGGCCTGCAGGGAGGTCCTGAAGGGGGCCGGCGAATTCGCGCGACCATATGACCCGGCGGGCACCGCTGACTGGCAGCGGTGCCCGCCGGGCTGTTCGGGTCGGCACCACAACGGACCTATATGTCGCCCAGGTATGCCTTCTTCATCCCCTCGTCCTGCGCCAGGTCACTGGCGGTGCCGCTGAGCACCACCTCGCCGGTCTGCAGGACGTAACCGCGGTCGGCCACCGACAGTGCGATGTT
>CAZBBU010000381.1:0-2076 GCA_964489965.1 uncultured bacterium | reverse complement strand
AGCTGCGCCTGCTGGGACCATTCGGTCATGCCGCTGATGGTGAAACCTGTCGTGGTGATGACGGAGACCACCTGGAAGGCCGCACGCAGCACGCCGCCGCTCCCGGCGAGCAGCAGGAGCAGCACAGCAGTCCCCACCGCAGCCACCGCCAGGTAGGTGCGGAACTCCACGTCACGGAGCAGCTCGCCGAACCTGCCGTGCCAGGCGCGGTACTGCAGGGTCAGGTTGGTACCGGCCAGAAGCATGAACAGCAGCGCGATGAACTCGAAGATCGGCAGGTCGAACGTGCCGGTGGAATCCGGTGTGGTGGCAAAGCCGCCCGCGGCCAGCGTGGAGAATGCGTACGAGGCTGCCTGCAGCGCGTCAAGTCCGGCCAGCCAGTAGGACAGGAAGGCCAGCACCGTCAGTGACATATAGACGGACAGCAACGCGGCGCTGGCGAAGCGCAGGCGCGGAGACAGCCTGTCCTCACGCGGACCCGGTTCCTCACCAACGAACAACTGCCGGCCCGCAACCCCCAGCTGCGGGAACACGGCTACGAACACGATGATCATGCCGATGCCACCCAGCCACTGGCTGAGGGCCCGGTAGAGCAGCAGTGAATCCGGCGTACGCAACAGCTCGGGCATGACGCTGGCGCCGGTGGTGGTAAAGCCACTCATTGACTCGAAGAAGGAATCCAGTACGCCCAGCTCACCCGCCAGCAGATAGGGCAGGCCACCGAAGAGCGGGATCAGGAGCCACAGCAGCAGCACGGACAGCAGTGCGCTGCGACGGCTCGGCTCAGTGTGCGCCTTGCCGCCCAGCAGGAGCAGGCCGCCAGGCACGGCGCTGATGGCCGCCGAACCGAGAAAGGGAAGCCACGGCTCACCCAGAAGCGCGGCCAGGCCCGCGAACAGCGCCAGCAGCAAGGCCAGGCCGGTCAGGGCCCAGCCGAGCATGAAGGACAGGAAGCGGCCCCGCAAGGCTCAGTCGTTCCTCTCGGTGGCCGCCAGCAGCCAGCTTTCGATGGCCTCCACGTTGTCCTTCTCCGTCACTATGAACAGGTGGTCACCCGGCAACAGTTCCGTGTTGCCGTCGGGAATCAGGGCACGGTTCCGGCGCAGCACGGCACCCACCAGGCCCCCGGGCGGGCTGCCGAAGTCACGAAGCAGGCCCGGCGCGGCGGTGAGCGGGTAGACGAGTTCCATCACCTCGGCCCGGTCCTCGATGGAGGCCAGGTGGTCCACCTCGTCAAGCCGCAGCCAGTTGAGCACCTCCTGTACGGCCGCCTTGCGTACCGTGAGGGGTGATTCAATGCCTACGCGTTCGAACAGCCTGCGGTTCTGTGCACGGCTCACCCTGGTGATCACCTTGGGGATGCCCAGCTGCTTGCCGAGCAGGGAGGCCAGCAGGTTCTTGGCGTCGTCGTTGGTGATGGCCACCAGCACGTCACTGTCCTCGAGCCGTTCCTGCTCCAGCAGTTCCAGGTCCGTGCCGTCACCGCGCAGCACCAGGGCGCGTGGGAACCACAGCGCCAGCTTCTCGGCCCGCTCCGCGTCGGTTTCGATGATGACCAGCCGGGTGCGGTCGCCATGCAGTTGGCGGGCGACCATGAAACCCACGTTGCCGCCACCGACCAGTGTCACGTTCAGCGGCCCGCGCTGCGGGGTGAAGCGGCTGGCAAGCGTGCGCATGCTCTCGGCGGTGCCCATGAACACCACCTTGTCGCCTACTTCCAGCGTCGAGTTTCCGCTGGGTACCGTGAATTCGTCCTCTCGGATGCGGCCCACCACCAGCACGCTGGGTGGCAGGGTCAGGTTGGTCAGGGAGTCACCGGTGAAAGGGTCGCCGTCTTCAAGGCGGTACTCGAGCATGCGGATCATCCCACCGGCGAACACGCCGCTGTCAACGGCGCGCGGCACCCTGACGATGTCAACGATCTGGTTGGCGAGCGTCCGCTGCGGCCAGATGAGCCGGTCGATCGCCAGGCCGATGGATTCCATGGCGCCACGCGGCTTGAAGGCGTCGATGTAACGCTCGCGCGTCACGAAAGCCATGGTCTGCTGCGCGCCCAGGCCCTTGGCGGCCAGGCAG
>CAZBBU010000380.1:0-2077 GCA_964489965.1 uncultured bacterium | reverse complement strand
TATCAGGTAGTAGGTGTCTCGAACGTTGGTCACCCAGTCGCGGATCGCCTCGTTGGTGGCGTCCTTGAGGGTGCGGGTTCCACTGGTGACGGGGATGACCGTGGCTCCCAGGAGCTGCATGCGGAACACGTTGAGTTCCTGGCGCCGCACGTCCTCCTCGCCCATGTACACACGGCATTCCAGGCCGAAGAGTGCCGCCGCTGTAGCGCTGGCCACGCCGTGCTGGCCGGCGCCGGTCTCGGCAATGATGCGGCGCTTGCCGAGTCGCTGGGCCAGCAGCGCCTGCCCGAGCGCATTGTTGATCTTGTGGGCGCCTGTGTGGTTGAGGTCCTCGCGTTTGAGCCAGATGCGGGCGCCGCCGAGCTCGTCACTGAGTCGCCGGGCTTCGGTGAGCAGGCTGGGCCGTCCCACATAATCGCGCAGCCAGCCCTGGTACTCCTGCTGGAAGGAATCGTCAGCGCGCAGCCTGAGCCAGCTGCCGGTGAGTTCTTCCAGCGCCGGTATGAGGGTTTCGGGAACGTAGCGTCCGCCGAACTGACCGTAACGACCGTGCTGGTCGGGTTCAGAGTACATGTTGCCTCCAGTTTTGCCTGATTGTGCCTAAAGTGTTGAGCGACTGCGGGCCGGAGTCCGGGCCCGCCATTCATGATGCTGCTGCGGCTTCACCACCAGCGCTGGTGGTGCCACTTGAAGCTGCGGGGCGTGCGCACGCGGGAACGTACCCTTGCGCGCGGCCCGGCGGCCTCAAGTGTCATGGTGCCTCGTGGCATGCTGCAACTGTATGTCAGCGGCAGGCAACATGCAAGCTCAGCGGGCGTGCAGCCAGTCGAGCAGGCTGTTCTCGAGCCGGTAGTTCTCACGACGGAGCAGCTTGAGCCAGTCGCCATCCAGGCGTTCCAGCAGGCCGGCTGGAGTGAGTTCCTCCGGTGCGGCCAGCAGACCCAGGGTGTGGGCCAGCAGCCCACTCACCCGCGCCGCGGGCACGCCCGATTCACGCAGATCCTTCAGCGTCAGGGCGCCGTTACGCTTGGCCAGACGCTCGCCCCGGGCGTCCAGAAGCAGCGGGACATGCAGGAAAGCTGGCGCTGGCGCCTCGAGCGCCCGGTAGAGGACAAGCTGGGCTCCGGTGCTGGCCAGCAGGTCGTTGCCGCGCACCACTTCACGGATACCCATGGCGATGTCGTCCACCACCACTGCCAGCTGGTAGGCCCAGAGCCCGTCGGCCCGTTTGAGGATGATGTCACCGACGGCGGCAGCCACACTGAAGTGCCTGCGGCCGCACAGTACGTCGTGGAAGCTCAGGGTGTCGGCCAGTGCGGCTTCCCGCCCTTTGAGCCGGATGCCTGGCTTCTTGCCGGCCGCGAGTTTTGCCGCTTTGGCCCGTTCGCTGCGGCGCCGTTCGGCAGGGCCGTAGGCGGGAAGTTCCCCGTGTGGGGCAGAAGCGAGTTCACGCAGGTCCTTTCTCGACAACCAGCATTCGAATGTCAGATCTGACACCTGCAGGTAATCAAGAACACGCTGGTAGCGCTCCGTGCGTTGCGACTGCACGTACGGGCCGTGCGGTCCGCCGACGTCCGGACCCTCGTCCCAGTCGAGTCCCAACCAGCGCAGTTCCTCAAGGTTGCCTTCCACGGCAGCCGGGTCAGTCCTGGGCCCGTCCAGGTCCTCCGTGCGCAGAACGAAAGTGTCGCGGCCGCTTCTTGCCCTGAGCCACGCCACCAGGGCGGTGCGGGCGTTGCCCAGGTGCAGGCTGCCCGTTGGACTGGGTGCGAAGCGGCCGCGTCTGGATCGGCCCGAAACCCTGTTCAGCTGAGTCCCTTGCGTTCGAAGGCCTGCAGCATCGCGTTGCCCAGATCGCTGGGTGTGGGCGCGATCACGGCGCCGGCTGCCTCGAGGGCAGCGATCTTGTCACTGGCGGCGCCTGTGCCGCCTGAGATGATGGCCCCGGCGTGGCCCATGCGCTTGCCGGGAGGGGCCGTGGTGCCGGCGATGAATGCCGCCACGGGTTTGGTCATGTGCTCTTTGATCCACGCGGCGGCTTCTTCCTCGGCGCTGCCGCCGATCTCGCCGATCATGA
>CAZBBU010000379.1:0-2084 GCA_964489965.1 uncultured bacterium | reverse complement strand
CTCGATGTAAAGGTTCGCCCGCTCGATGGCGTGTTCGATGCCGTGAGTGGCGGCCGCGTCCGTGCGGGCCATTATCAGCAGGTCCTCACTGCGTCGGGCGTCCACAGCGGCGTGCAGTTTCTGCACCATCTCTTCTGCCGCCACCACCGACTTGTCCTCGAAGTGACCGCACTTCTTGGGGAACGTCTGGTCCTCGAGCTGAATCACGCTGGCGCCTGCCCGCTCCAAGGACCTGACCGTGCGCCTGGTGTTAAGTGCGTTGCCGAAGCCGGTGTCGGCGTCCACGACCAGTGGCAGCTCCGTCACGTCACGGATGCGGGCCACCTGTTCGGCGATCTCGGTGGCGGTGATGAGCCCCAGGTCCGGCATGCCCAGGCTGGCATTGGTCACGCCTGCGCCAGTCACGTAAATGGCCCCGAAGCCGGTGTCCTCGATGATCCGGGCGGCCAGGGCGTTCATTGCTCCCGGCAGCAGCATGGCCTTGTCACCCGCCAGTTCAAGTCTCACTTAACCAACCCTCCTGTACCCGCCTGCAGGCCCAGGGACCGCCTGTCAGCCGGGTTTTATGGTGCCGTTGCTGCAATCGTACCAGCTGCCCGCGCGCTTCTGGCTGCGGAAGCGGAAGCGCAGCCTGTCACCCGGAAGCAACTGCCCGGCCATGCTCAGGCTGGCCCGGTCCAGCACCGCCGGCTTGGAATAACCGCCCACCCGGCCCCGGTCGTTCAGCAGGATCATGGGCAGGCCGCTGGCGGTCACCTGCACGGATCCGAGCGGCACCGCTTCGGAAACGACCTCGAAGCCGGGCACCTGGGCTCCCGCCAGGCGGACGCCCATCCGGTCAGCACTTTCGACGGTGAAGAGCTGCCGTTCCAGCGCCTCGGCTGCCTCCGGGCTGTACTGCGGTCCTGGCACGAGGCGCAGCAGGACCTGGCGGCCTGGCGCAGTGAACGAATGGCCGCGGAACGACCTGCCGGGCAACGCCCACGCCTCCGAAGTGGCACCCAGCGTGTCACCCGCCTTCAGTGGCCTGCCCAGCAGCCCGCCGACGTCCGTGCTTCTGCTGCCCAGGAAGCGCTCCGTTTCGATACCACCTGCCAGCGCCAGGTACGAACGCGCCCCATTACCTGTGGGCCGGAACTCCAGCCTGTCACCCTCCTGCAGGCGCAGGCTGCTCCAGCCCGGCAGCGGCTGGCCTCGCACCAGCGGCTGCAGCGCCCCTCCTGTCACCGCCACAACCATTGTGCAGTGGGCCTCGAGCACGGGTCCCGTCAGATTCATCTCAAGCAAGGCAGCAGCCGGATGATTGCCCACGAGTGCCCCGGCTATTGCCGCCGCGAGCGGGTCCGCGGGCCCACCCTGAGCCAGGCCGTGCAGCCCGCCCCAGGGCCGGCCCCGGTCCACGATCAGGTCGAGCATCCCGGGCTTCAGCACGCGCAGGCGCGGATGCCTGGGTTCGGCAGGCAACAACTCCAGCGGCTCGGGCAGCGCCGGCCTTGCACCCTGCCGTTCGGTGAATCTGATGCGGTCAAGAGGCCGTACCAGGAAAGGGTCACTCCTGTGGGGATCGAACAGGTTCACCAGGGCGCTGCCCAGCAGGTTCCAGCCGCCGGGACCCGGCAGCGCATAAACACCGGTCTGCGCGCCGGCAACGGCCACGCTGCCAGCCGGCACGCGCTTGCGTGGCTCTCCGAGGCGCGGCAGCTGCAGCACCGGCTCGAGGCTGCCGGCGAGCGGCATTCCCGGACTGAAACTGGTGCTGAACACGTGATAACTGGCTGCTGTGTGCCGGGCTATCAGCTCCTGCCGGTCCAGGCCGGTCGCCTCCAGTGCCCTGGCGAGGTCAGGCCCGTCGTAGTCGACAGGCACTTCCACCAGGCGCGCCTCTGACCCGGCAGGCTCAACCTCCTCGAGCAGTTGCAGGAGCCTGCCGGCACTGATGACCCTGGAGTCAAATTCGACGTACAGCGAGCCGTAACCGGGAACGGCGTCGCTGACTCCCTCTGGCTGGTTGGCCTGCAGCCAGGCGGCCAGGCCCTGCACCCTGCGGTTCACCGCCTGGTCCAGGGTGCCGGAGGCATCCGGCC
>CAZBBU010000378.1:0-2089 GCA_964489965.1 uncultured bacterium | reverse complement strand
CCAGGTTCACATCCGAGCGCTCAAGTTCATCCACTGCGCTTCTGACCAGCTGCTCCAGTACCGCTCTGTCGATCTCGGCAAGTCGCTTCACGTAAAGGCAGCCCTTGCCCAGGCGATGCTTGCCGAGCTTGTCCAGCAGCGATTGGAACTGCGCTGTGTCATAGCCCAGATAGATGGTCAGGGCCGCCTTGCGCGGCGCGAAGCCCGCCTTGAAGGTTTCACCCGAATGGCCGCTCTTGTAGCGGTAGCGGAACCTGCCGAAACCCACCATGCCGTGCGACCACATCTCCGGTTCCTCGCCCGTCACGCGGGCAATCAGGGAAACCAGTTCCTCTGAATCCTGACGCTTCTCTGCGTCCTCGATTCCGGCAAGGAACGCTTCGACTTCAGTCCCGATGGCTTTCGCCTTCTGCTCAGGCATTGTCGCCGTCCAGCTCAGCTGCGAACGACGCGCCATGGCCAGTCCAGGGAACCTCAAGCAGCTCGGCGACCGTGGCACCTACGTCACTGAAGCCGGTTCTGGTGCCCAGGTTGCTGCCCGTCCGGCCGGGCCGGTAGGCGAGCAGCATGCCGTACTCACGCGTGTGGTCAGTGCCGTGCCAGGTGGGGTCGTTTCCGTGGTCACTGATGATCATCAGTGTGTCACCGGGGTTGGTGGCAGCGAGGATGTCCGGCAGCCGCGCATCGAACTCCCCGAGCGCCCGTGCGTAGCCGGCAGGATCACGGCGGTGACCGTACAGCGAGTCGAACTCAACCAGGTTCACGAACACCAGTCCGTCGGGGCGCGACGCCATAACCCCAATGGTCTCATTGACACCATCCAGGTTGTCAGAAGTGGGAATCTCCTGGGTGAAGCCCCGGTGATTGTAGATGTCAGGGATCTTGCCGATTCCCACAACCTCACGGCCCGCCTCCTTGAGCACGTCCAGCACGGTACTCGTGGGAGGGGAGACCGAGTAGTCCTTGCGGTCCGCACCGAGCCTCGTGAAGTTGCCGGGTTCACCGGTGAACGGTCTGGCTATCACCCGGGCCACGGAGTGGGGGCCACTGAGAATCCTCCGGGCGGCCTTGCACCAGTCGTACAGCTTTTGCAGCGGCACCACGTCAGTGTGGCAGGCGATCTGGAAGACGCTGTCCGCGCTGGTGTACACGATCGGCTTGCCGGTCTCAAGGTGCTCTTCACCCAGGTCACGGATGATGTCAGTACCCGAGGCGGGGTAATTGCCCAGATGTCCACGGCCCGTGGCCTTGTCGAACTCGGCCATGACTTCTGCGGGAAACTGCTCAAAGGTCCTGAACGGGTGCTCGAGCACCACGCCCATGAACTCCCAATGCCCCGTCGTCGTGTCCTTGCCCGGCGACTGCTCGTTGAGACGCCCGTAGCTGGCTGCAGGCTGACTCGCCGCTGGTATCGACGTCACACCCTCGATGTTGCCCAGACCGAGTCTTGCGAGTTCCGGCAGCTGAACGCCCGTTGCGCTGAGCGTGTGGTCCAGCGTGTGACTGCCGGCATCGCCAAAGGAGGCGGCATCAGGCAGGGCGCCGACCCCCACCGAGTCCAGAACGATTATCGTCACAGTTGGCATGCGCCATTATAGTTCCGGGCTCGCCTGTGCCCGGCGGCACACGATGTGGAGTCTTTGGCACCAATGTAGGCTTCTGCCGACGTATCATAGGCAACAGTTGGGCCACGCCCGCCTTGGAGGAGTCATGCTTAAAAGAGCCCTTTTGCTGCTCAGTCTGGTGCTTGCATCAGCAGTCCTTGCCGGCTGCGGCCTGCTTGGTGGTGCCGGCACTGAGATCGCTGTTAACCTTCAACCGACCCAGCTTGGGTTTGAGGTGAATGACAGTGGAGAAGTGACCATCGTTTCCAACAATGTCACCTTCACCAATCCTGCCAACGCTCCAAGCGCCCGGGTCACCGGCTACAGCATCCGCTTCTTCGATGACGCAGATGCAGAGATCGTCGTTGAAAGTGACCTGACCAACGTCCGTGGCCTGGCCATCGAGATCCCCGCCGGCTACACTTGCCCCGATGCGGAATCGCAGGTTTGTGCCATCACTGAACGCACTCCCGTGCCGATGCAGT
>CAZBBU010000377.1:0-2090 GCA_964489965.1 uncultured bacterium | reverse complement strand
CAGCAGCAGGCCGTTGGGTCCGCCGGTCAGGCCAAAGGGGTTGTTGATCAGGGCGATGCGGACAATCTCGTTGATGCCGATGGTCACAATCAGCAGGTAGTCACCACGCAGGTGGATGATTGGCGCGGTCAGAATCCAGCCGACCAGGCCCGCGGCGATGGCGCTGATGGGCAGCAGCCAGATGATGGGAATGCCCAGATTGGTGGCCAGTATCGCCGTCGTGTAGGCGCCGATGCCAAAGAATGCTGCATGACCCATGTTGAACAGCCCGACCTCGCCCAGGATCAGGTTGAGGCTCAGCCCCAGGATCACGTAGATGCCGAAGTAGACGGCCACGTCGGTCATGTAGCCGTTCGCCAGGAACGGGAAGGCGATCAGCACCCCGAGCAGTGCCAGGTTGGTGAATACCCGCATCAGACTTTCTCCGCCACGCGCTCACCGAGGATGCCGCGCGGCCTGAAGATGAGCAGCAGGATGAGGATCAGGAACACCAGCGCGTCCTTCCAGGCTGCCGAGATGTAACCGGCGCCCATGATCTCCAGCACGCCGAGCAGAAGTCCGCCGAGCATGGCCCCGGGGATGTTGCCGATGCCGCCCAGCACGGCGGCGGTGAACGCCTTGAGGCCGTAAGTCCAGCCCATGGTGTAGTGAATCTGGCGGTAATAGAGGCCGATCATCACGCCGGCGATGGCGCCCAGGGCCGGGCCGATGATGAACACCAGCCGGATGATCGCCCCGACGTTGATGCCCATCAGGCGGGCCGTGTCGTGGTCAGTGGCGGTGGCGCGGATGGCGATGCCGATCACGGTGCGCTGCACGAATATGAACAGGGCGACCATCAGGATGATGGAGATGGCCAGGATGATTATCTGCATCAGCGTGATGTTCACGCCCATGATCTCGTAACGGATATTGGGTACGGACCAGCTGGGGTAGGCGTGATAGCGCTTGCCCCAGATGAGCATGATGGCGTTCTGGATGACTATTGCCGCGCCCAACGCCGAAACCACGGTGGTGAGCCGGTGCGAGTTCCGCAGCGGCCGGTAGGCGGCCCGTTCAATGAACAGCGAGGTGACCACCACCGGGATGGTGGCACCCAGGGCGATCACTATGAGCACCAGCCACAGCGCCCTGGTGTCGGAGCTGAACAGCACGCCGAGCAGGGTGAAGCCAACGTAGGCACCGAGTGCGAAGAGGTCTCCGTGGGCGAAGTTGATAAGCCGCAGGATGCCGTAGACCATCGTGTAACCCAGGGCGATCAGCGCGTAGATCGAGCCCAGGGTAAGGCCGTTGATAAGTTGCTCCAGGAAGATATCCATGTCGGGGGGACCAGGCTATGGAGGCATCAGGGTTGGGGAGAAGCCAAGGGTGGGACCCGCCCATGGTTGGCGGGTCCCACGCTCAGTTCAGTAGCCTGCGTCCTGCAGTGTGCCGTCGTCAGCCACGGTGTAGACGCGGATCACGGCGCTGGAGCGGTCGCCGGCCTCGGTGAACGAGATGGTGCCGGTGATGCCCTCGATCTCCGCGCCGCTGTGCAGGTACTCGGCCAGCACCGCGGAGTCGGTGGAGCCGGTGGCTTCCATGGCGGCCACGATCACGTTGAGCGCGTCTGCGGCGTAGACGGGCCAGGGGGTGCTGGGAGCAGCGCCGTGCCGGGCCACGTACTCGTCATGGAACTCAACCGCGCGGTCATAAGGAAGGTCAGCCACGAGCGGTTCCTGGGTGACAAGGGTGCCGGCGGCCACGTCCAGGCCGGCGATCTCCACGAACTCGGAGTTCACGGCTGCGTTGCCGCCGATGAAGGTGGCTTCGATACCGGCGTCCCGCATCTGGCGCAGGAACAGGCCGGCTTCCGGGTAGTAGGCCGTGAAGTACACGGCGTCAGGGTTCTCCTGGCCGAGGCGGCTGACTACAGCGGAGAAGTCGCGGTCACCGGGGGTGACGGCGTCGAAGAACACGATTTCGGCCTCGGGGTACTCGCCCAGTGACTCGCGGGCGGCTTCGGCCAGGCCAAGCGCGAAGGTGGTGTTGTCATGCACGATGGCGATGCGCTCTGCCCCCAGTGTCTGGGTGGCGAACTCGGCGAACTG
>CAZBBU010000376.1:0-2091 GCA_964489965.1 uncultured bacterium | reverse complement strand
GCCAGCTGGCCCTGGCGGCCAATCAGAACAGCTGACCGACCCCGAGGAGCAGGCAGAACAGTAGCGTTGCAAGCGCCATCTGCTTGAGCAGCGGATCAAGCTCCGCCCCGGATCCGCGCCTGACCGCAGCCAGGTGCCCGGCAAGCAGCGGCAGGCTGAGCAGGAACAGCAGCTGCCAGGGCGAATGCCAGTCGAGCAGTACGAACAGCAGCGCCAGAATTGCGGCGCCACCGAGCAGCAGCGTGTGATACACCCTGGCACCAGGCAGGCCCAACCGCACCGGGACGGTGAGCTTGCCGGCAAGCCGGTCACCGGCCAGGTCGCGCATGTTGTTGATGTTCAGCACCGCCACAGCCAGCAGGCCACAGGCGGCAGCCGGCAGCAGCACCAGAGCGTCCAACCTTCCCACCTGCAGGTAATGGCTGCCGACAACGGCAACAGGGCCGAAGAAGGTGAACACCATGACGTCGCCCAGGCCCACGTAACCGTACGGCCTGGCTGTGGCCGTGTAGGCGTAGGCGGCCCAGATCGCAAGTGCTCCCAGCAGCAGGAACGCCAGTGCCAGCAGCAAGCCCTGTCCGCCGAGAGCCAGGAGTATCAGCGCCAGACCGGCGACTCCCGCCAGCAATGCGCTCAGCACTACAGCACCGAACATCTGCCGCAGGCTCACCCTGCCGCTCTGCACGGCGCGTTGCGGGCCCACACGCCGGGCGTCGTCGACGCCGTGCAGGCTGTCACCGTAGTCATTGGCCAGGTTCGACAGTACCTGCAGCAGTACCGCGGTAAGCAGCGTAAGCAGGCAGGTGAGCCAGGCGAAATGACCTCCTGTGGCCGCCAGGAACTGACCCAGACTGACGCCGGCCAGGGCCAGCACCAGGGTGCGAGGGCGCAACGCCTGCACCCACAACCCGAACGCGTTCACGTATTCGCCTGCCAGCGACTGCTGCGTGACTCCAGCCAGCTGAGGGCACCGAACAGGAGGCTGCCGAGCAACGCGATCGCCAGGATGCCTGCGTACACCTTCGCGTAGGCGAAGCGGTTCCACTGGTCCACAACTATGTAATATCCGAGCCCGACGTTGTTGCCTATCGATTCGGCGATGAACAGCACGGCGATGGCAGTGCCGACGCTGACCTTGAGCGCCGTGAACACCGCGGGCACGGTCAGCGGCAGGTAGACGTAACGGAGTCGCTGCAGCCGGCCGGCACCCAGGGAGGCGATCGAGTCGAGGGTGGCCTGTGGAACACGCCGGGCGGCGTCACGCACGATCACGTAGACCTGGAAGAACACGATCAGCGCGATCAGGAAGATGATCGACGGGTCGCCCAGCCCCAGCAGGAACACTATGATCGGCAGGAACACGATCTTGGGCGTGGGGTAGAGGAAGTAGATGAGCGGTGAGAGCAGGCTGTCCAGCAGCCGGTTCTCCGCCGCCAGCACCGCCAGCGGGGCGGCCACAGCCGTGCCGGCCAGCACGCTCAGCAGTATGCGTTTCAGGCTGGACCAGCTGTGCATCAGGATCGGCCCCTGGATCTCCTGCCAGAACGTCTGCACCACCACCAGCGGCGTGGGCAGGAAACTGCGGTCGAGTGAAACGGCCGCTACGTGCCAGACCAGCAGCAGCACCAGCAGATCGATCAGCAGGGCCAGTCTCGGCGGGAGCTTTAAGCTTCTCACAGACTGAGCCTCTCCCGAAGATGAGCGCAGAACTCCTGGAAGCCGGGTTCATTGCGAGAGGGAATGCGGCCCGTGAATGGCACTTCCAGCAGCTCAGCATCGCGTATCGGCGTGTGACTGGTTACCAGCAGGATGCGGCTGGACAGCAGTACCGCCTCCTCGATGTTGTGCGTAACCATCACCGTCGTGCCACCGTTCTCCCGGGTCAGCTCGAACAGCTGACGCTGCAACCGCTCGCGTGACAGCTCGTCGACGGCCGACAGGGGTTCGTCCAGAAGCAGCAGCTCGTTGCCCAGTGCAAACTGGCGCGCCAGGGCGACGCGTTGCCGCTGGCCACCGGACAGCTGGGCGGGGTACTTGCCGGTCACTTCCTGCAGGCCCAGGCGTTCCAGCCACTGCTCTGCCAGGCCGCGT
>CAZBBU010000375.1:0-2115 GCA_964489965.1 uncultured bacterium | reverse complement strand
TCTCGACTTCCTTGGGGCTGGTGATCATCAGGTCGGCCAGCTCGTCGATGATGATGACCACGAACGGCAGCTGCGGCAGGTCCAGGTTCCTGGCCTTCTCGTTGTACTGGTCCAGGTTCTTGGCGCCGATCTTGCTCATCATCTTGTAGCGGCGTTCCATGTGCGCCACGGCGCCCAGCAGTACTGCCGCGGCGTCGTTCGGGTTGGTGACCACGTTCCTGAGCAGGTGGGGGATGCCGTCATACGGTGTCAGTTCCACCATCTTCGGGTCGATCATCAGGAACCTGAGCTCGGTGGGCAGGAACTTGTACAGCAGGCTGCCCACCAGGGTGTTCACGGCCACTGATTTGCCGGAGCCGGTGGAGCCTGCTATGAGCAGGTGCGGCATGCGCGCCAGGTCACCCACAACAAGTTCGCCGTCGATGCTCTTGCCCAGGATCAGCGGCAGGCGCGCCTTGCTGCGCCGGTAGCTCTGCGCCTCCGCTGCCTCGCGGAAGCGGATCAGGTCACGGTGCGCGTTGGGCACTTCCAGGCCTATGACGCTCTTGCCGGGGATGGGTGCCTCGATGCGCACGCTGGAGGCGGCCATTGCCAGGGCCAGGTCGTCCGAGAGGTTGGCGAAACGGCTGATCTTCTCGCCGGGTGCCGGTTCAACCTCAAAGCGCGTGACGGTGGGACCCCGGACGCTGGCCACCACCCGGCCTTCGAGCCTGAAGTTGGCGAGCGTCTCGTCGATGCGGCTCACCCGCTCCTGCTGCTCACGCTGGAGCGCCTCGGGACTCTCGCGTTCCGCAGCGGGCATGTCCAGCAGCGAGTAGGGCGGCAACTGGATGGGGATGCCACCGACCGCCGGGATCTCCGCTTCGTCGCTGACGCTCCTGGCTGGCGGCACGGAGTCCAGCACTCCGGCCGCAGGTTGCTCCTGCTGCTCGTGCGGTTCGCGCGGTCTGGGCTCACCGGACTGGTCCAGGATGATCCGGTCGAAGTCGGGCTCCTCCTGAGTCTCCGCGGGCACGGGATCCTGCTCTTCCCCGGGCTGCTGGCGGGTCTGCTGCTCCGCCTGGTCCAGGTCGCGCAGCCAGGCGGGAATGACGGGTGGGTCCTGTTCCGGCTGTGCAGTCGCCGGTTCCGGATCGGCCTCACGCGCGGGCGGCAGCGGATCTAACGGGAGCTGCGCCGGCTGCTCTTGGTCCTGCGTGTCGAGCCTGGGCGTCCGCTCGACCACCTGCTGGCTGACGTGGGAGGCGTCGTAGTTCACGGCACCGCTCAGGTCGCGCGGGTAGCGCACCACGCTGTCCTCGGTCGGGGCGCGTTCAGGGCCGGCCGGCGCACCGGACAGGGAGCGGAGGCGCTCGCCGACAGCCCTCTCCTCCGCCTGGCGGCGTTCCTCCTGCTGGCGGCGTTCCTCCTCGGCAGCGCGTCTCCTGACGGCGGAGAGCGCGCTGAACCAGCCGTCCAGCTGGTCGAGGGCGCCGGCACCCTTCTCCTGCAGTTCCTTCGTCAGGGTGCTGCTGTACTCGTGAAGTTCGTCGAACGAACCGTACTCCGACATGCTGCGGAATATGTCCGCGGACAGCTCGCGCCACAGCTCCAGGGCCTTGACGCTTTTGTCCAGCTCACGAGCGTCCTCGCGCACCTGCTCCAGTTGCCCGAGCCGCGCCTCGTGGGCGGACTGCAGGCGCGGCAGGTCACGAGGTCTGGCTTCGCGCAGTGTGGGTTCGGCCAGGTCGCGTTCCCGCAGCAGGCGCCGGTAGCGTTCGTGCATGGCGGTCAGGTCCAGCGTCAGTGCCTGGCGCAGGTCATCGAGCGCCCTGGCTGGTGGCACCGGCTCGGAGAAAGTCTCGTCCAGTTCGGCCTTGACTTCCAGCAGCCAGTCGTCGAAACCCGGCAGGCCCTCGTTGGCCAGTGCGGCGCCCAGTTCAGAGGCCCGCTCACGGGTGAAGGCGGCTACTGCAGTCTGCCAGGCGTTGACGTCAAGCTGGGCGTCCGCCAGTTCCGTGGCTCCCGGGTTGCGCTGCAGCGCTTCGCGGCTGTCGTTGACGGCGCTGCGCCATTTGCTCACCTCGCTGCTGCCCGGGTACAGCTTCTGCAGCACCTCGAGGTCACGGTCCAGGT
>CAZBBU010000374.1:0-2130 GCA_964489965.1 uncultured bacterium | reverse complement strand
CCAGGTTGCTGGGCGGGACCTCCGGCTTCTCCACCAGTTCGGTGATGCGGCCGTCCCTGACCACGGCCACGCCCAGCTGGCTGGGGTTATCCACCGGTACCAGGGCCAGAACGGCGTTGACGCCTTCCTCGGGTTTGAAGGCCGCACGGAAGCTGCTGATGCCGTTCTCGAACAGGTTGTCACCCAGGTACATCATGAAGTCGGAGTCGCCCAGGAAGCCGCGTGCCTCCTTGACCGCGTGGGCCAGGCCCAGGGGCGGGTCCTGGATGATGTAGCTGAACTCCGCACCCGGGAAATCCTCGAGGCTGGCCTGCAGGTGATCGATGGTGTCGTGGCTGACCACCACGCCGATCTGGCGGATGCCGACATCCACCAGGTTCTGCACTGCGTAATGGATGAGGGGCTGGTTGGCCACTGCGATCGTCGGTTTGGGCCGGAGGCTGGTTATGGGCCTCAGGCGCGTGCCGAGACCCGCGGCGAGGATCAGGCCTTTCACTGCTTGCTGGTTCCTGTCGTCATTGCATCAATTCTAGGCCAATGCCGCATGCTCATGTCTCCTTAGCGGGAAACGGTTCGACACCCAGCTGCAGTTTGCGGCTGCACCACGGGCAGTTGGGCAGGTGCGACGAGTAGGCGTGCAGTGGATTGACGCTGCAGGTCTTGAGGCCTGCTTCGAAACGGTCCAGCTCCCGCTGCCAGTCGCGGGCCGCGGGGCGCGCGAAGGCCGGCGCCACCAGGCTGCGGGACAGCAGTTTCCGCAGCCTGGGGCTCAAAAGGCGCAACGGTGGTGCGGCGGGTGGCACCTTCAGCTGGCGGTTGCCCAGGAAGGCAGACCTGCGGGCCTTGATGTTCGGCTCGAGTCCCGGCGGTTCGCCCTGTCCCTGCCAGACGCCGGCGAAGGGATGGAAACCTTCCAGCAGCAACTGGAAAACCAGTACGGCGAGGGCGAAGACGTCACTGGACGGCCGGCGGTTCACCTCCCGGAACGACTTGCCTATCAGTTCGGGCGGCGTGTACTCGAGCTTGCCGACGTTGCAGCGCCAGACGGTTCCTCCGTCCCTGACCTGGATGGAGTCCAGGTCGATCAGACTGACCAGGGCACGGTCCGAGACAAGCACGTTGCTTTCGTTGAGGTCACCCACCACGTAACCGGCCGCATGCAGGGCAGCGATGGTGGCGCTCAGGTTGCGGGCCACTCGCACCAGGTAGTGCCAGCCGCTGCCGGGCGCGGCGCTGCGACGGCTGCCCGGGTGGTAGATCTGATGCAGCGCACGCACCCGCCGTGTGTCAAGGCGCGGCATCACGAAGCCGGCCGCGCTGCCTGAGCGGTCCACCAGCGCGTACAGTGGCCAGGCCAGTGACACGTGTCCGTCCCCCGCGGGGTCGGCCGGCACCGCCCTGAGCATGACCGACAGCTTGGCCTGTTGCGCCTGACTGGGCTGCTGCCACAGTTTGGCGGCCAGGCCGGGCTCGCCGGCGACTTCGAACACCGTCGCCTCACCGCCGCGTCCAAGCTGCGCACCCGGCGTGAACGGCCGGCGGCTGCCCGCCTGCTCTATGAACAGCTGCCGCCCCGCCATGCGGTTCATGACTCCCCGCGGGCGGCCAGCAGCAGAGTGGTGTCGTCATGAGTGCGCAGGCGCACCCGTTCAGAGCCGAGCAGATCGGCCAGCTGGCGGTTGCGCAGCGCCTGCACGCCTGATTCGCTGGTGGCGACGGTGAAGCTGAACAGTGGCTCGAAGAATGGCGCGAACGGCTGACCGCTGCCCAGGTCGGTGGCTACGGGTTCTAGTCCGTCCGTGAGCAGTGCCAGGGCCTCGACTTCGGCCGCCTGCCTGCTGGCGACGCTGGCGAGTCGCGGGGCGTCTGGTGAGGTTATGAAAACTGTCTCACCGGCGTAAGAGGAGCGCCAGCCGGGCGTGAGCCGGCTGGGTTGGCCGCCGGACTGGACGATGATGGCGCCATCACCCAGTTGCAGGCCGCTGACCCACTCGGGCGTGGCGAGGGCGAGCAGCAGCGTGCAGGCATAGTCACGTGCGGGCTTGCCTGCGCGGCGGGCCTGACTGTGCACTGCCTGGCTGGCCTTGCTCAGGGCGCGGCGTAATGCAGCCTCGGGTTCCTCAAGGTCGA
>CAZBBU010000373.1:0-2130 GCA_964489965.1 uncultured bacterium | reverse complement strand
GTGTAGACCAGCCAGCCCACCGAACCGGTCATGCTGGCGGAGACACCGCTCAGCAGCTCGCCGGTGGGAACCTGGGGCAGCAGGATGCCCAGAATCAGGAGGCCCAATGCCAGGAGTGTCAGTCCCAGGGCTTCGCGATCCGGAGCGGCCTTGCTGTTCTTTGCCTTGCCTTTGCGGCTTGTCGTGCGTTTCCTGGCCACTTGCGCAAGTTTACCGCAGGGCCACGACTACTGCGAATCACCCGCGGTCTCGTCAGCATCGGCCACGGCCGCCAATCGACGTGCGTTCCGGTGCCTGAACGGACCCGTGTGATAAGCCGGCCCGGTCATGACGTAGTCCTCGTAGAGCACCTTGAGGAAGCTGGCCAGTGGAACAGCCAGCAGCGCACCGATAAGTCCGAAGAGGCTGAGGCCGGCCATGATGGCCAGCAGCACCGTCAGCGGGTGGATGTTCACCACCTTGCCGAGGATTATCGGTGACAGGACATTGCTTTCCAGCTGGTTGGCCAGCACGAACACGCCTATCGCCAGCACCGCTGTGAGCGGGCTTATGGTCAGTGCCAGCAGTACGCCGGGAACGGCGCCGATGATGGGACCAAGGTAGGGAACCAGGTTGAATATCCCTGCCACGAAACCGATCGAAAGTGCCAGCGGGACGCCCAGAATCGCCAGTCCCAGCCAGATCAGCAGGCCCAGGCAGGCGCCGATGAGTATCTGGCCGCGCAGGTAACCGCCGATGGCCTGGTCGGCCTTGCCGCTGACGTCCGTGTAGACGGGCCGCCAGCGCACCGGCACCAGGCGGTAGAAGTTGGAGGTGATGCGCGGGTAGTCCCACAGGAAGTAAGCGCTGGCCAGCAGGATCAGCACGACCTGCGCGGTGCCCGAGATGATGCTGGTCGCTCCACCGACGATGGCGTCGGTGCCACCGGAAACCAGGTTGCTGAGCAGGTTGGACAGGGCAGTCGCGCCGGAAGCCAGCATGTTGGCGACCTGCTCCTGCACGGTGACGCTCAACTGATCCGCGGATTCGAAGCCGATCTGGCCCGCCATGAAATTCTGGAAACCGGCCATGAGGTTGCCGAACCAGCTGGTTACGTTGCGGATGGTGTTGCCAGCCTGTTCCACGGCGTCGGGAATGTTCTGCACGAAAGTACCCAGCTGCGTGAATATCTGGGCGATGAGCAGGCTGCCCAGCACCATGACCCCCACCAGCGCCAGGTAGACGAGGATCACGGCCAGCGCCCTCGGCAACCTGATCCGTTGCAGCAGCCCCACCAGCGGGTGCAGCAGGTAGGCCAGCAGGAAGCCCACCAGGCCGACAGTCAGCACGAACGAGTAGCGCGGGAACAGCAGCACCAGCACCACCGCGATCGCCAGTATCAGGAGCGCCCAGCTGGTCGCGCGCACCCAGGGGCTGCGCCACACGTACTCGAAGGCGGAGCTGGTCTCAGGATGCACGGCACCTTGTGCCGTTTTCGTTCTCGATTCCTGCTTCACCGCTGCCTCCACCCTTTCGGCCGCAAGAGAGGTCCACCGCTCCGGCCAGTTGTACACAACAATTAATACCTGCCTACACTGAACGTTCAGTATGCCCTATCACGGCTTTTTGAGCAGCCAGATGCCGGGGCGGTGCCCGCCGTGCCACACTCGCAGGCGCCGGGAAACGGTGAGCTCCGCCTGTTCAGCCAGCACATTCTCGGTCAGTTTCAGCTCGTGGCTGATCAGCGCGAGCCGCCCGCCGGGTCTCAGCAGGCGGGCGGCCTCGCCGATGAAGCGGGGGTAGAGCAACCTGTTTCCGTGGTGGTCACCGATGTCGTCACCCCAGGGCGGATCGCAGGCGATGAAGTCCTGCGAGTCGTCAGCCAGCGGGACACTGGTCGCGTCGGCCAGCTGCAGTCTCGCTCCGGTGCCGGCCAGGTTCTGTCGGGCGCACTCGAGAGCGTCCTGGCTGAGATCCAGGCCCAGCTGCGGCCCTCTTCCGCCCATGGCACTCCATTCCGCCAGCAGGGTACCGGAGCCACACATCAGGTTCAGGTAGCTGCCCGTGGGGTCGCGACCTTCCAGCAGCAGGCGGTTCATGGCTGCAGCGATGGTGGCGTTGAGGCCGCCGTCCAGGTTGCAGACGCGCCAG
>CAZBBU010000372.1:0-2136 GCA_964489965.1 uncultured bacterium | reverse complement strand
CGAAGCCCAGGCGATTGCCGCGGCTCAGGGCGACTCCTTCCAGATCCAGTCCAACATGAACACCCCCGTGCCCGAGCTTTCGCCCGATCTGGACTCCATCAACCTGATCGAGTATGACTTCGACACCTACGGCAGCCCGGATACCCGGGATCACCTGGTCGGCCGCTGGACCAACGAGATCTTCCCGATCCCGCGCTGAGGCTTGATCACGTTCAGCCCCGGGACTGAAGCGGGGCGGTGACGGAGGCGTCCCGGATGGAGCCAGTCGGCTCAGCAGGGACGCCGGCGTATAATCGGATTCTGAACTCGGGTCGGAGGATTACATTTGATTTCAGCCCGTAACGGATCCGCGCCATGAGCGCGCTGAGGGAACTTTCCGGAACCAGCCGCTTCAACTCGCTCGCCTTCAGTGGCGCCTGGCTGCCGGCGCTGCTGACGCTCGTTGCCTTCGCGGCACTGCCCTACACGCGGCCCGCGCGTCCCTTCCTGAATTTCGCCGAGCAGACTTACGGCTGGCAGATGAGCAGCGTCTTCGTCTGGCTGGTGCCGGTCGCGGCACTCGCGGCGCTCCTGTTCAGCCTGCTGCGCCTGAGGATCACCCTGAGGGGTGACCTGGTCACGCTGACTGCCGGTGTGGGACTGCTGTCCGGCATCGGCTGGCTGCTGGTGTCGGGCGAGCCGTTCGGACTGGGTGCCGTGCTGAGCCTGACCGCACTGGTGCTCGTGATGGGCAACGGGCTGAGCGAGGGCGGCAGGGTGCAGGGTGACGCCTTCATAGCCTCGTCCATCCTGCTGGTGGCGATTTTCGTGGTGCTGTTCATCGTCTACCCGCTGTTCATGGTTCTGCGCTCAGCGTTCGTGATCGACGGGCAGTTCACGTTGGCGCAGTTCCGCGAGACGCTGGCGCATCCGCTGTTCCTCTTTCTGGACAATCCCCGCACCGAACTGCAGGAGTTGCGCACCACCCTGTGGTGGGCGGCCGGCGGTGCCGTGCTCAGCACCATCCTGGCCCTGCTGCGGCGGGCCCGGCCCCTGCGGATTCTTCTGGCACTGCTGCTTGGTGCGGCTGCCGGCTGCGCGGGGTTGTTCTTCGCCATCCTGGGACAGCGTTCCCGCTTCCGGCCGGTCAAGGGCTCACTGGATCTGATCAGCCTGCTGCCCATCATCACGCCGCCATTCATCCTGGCTTTCGCCATGATCTTCCTCCTGGGTCGGCGCGGCATCATCACCTACGACCTGCTCGGCATATCCAGCAACGGAATCTACGGTGTGCTGGGCGTGTCACTGGCTCAGATCCTGGCTTTCACCCCGGTTGCCTACCTGTTGTTGCGCGGCTCGCTCTCCGCGCTCAATCCCGCTCTCGAGGAGGCCGCCCAGACACTGGGTGCCGGCCGCTGGCACGTGCTGCGATCCATCACCTGGCCCCTGGTGCGTCCCGGCCTGGCCGCTGCGGCGCTGCTGAGCATGATCGAGTCGCTGGCCGACTTCGGCAACCCCATCGTGCTGGGCGGGGACCGCAACTACCTGGCTACCGAGGTGTACCTCTCACTCACCGGCCGCTTCAATCCGAACGAGGCAGCCGTTTACGGCACGGTGCTCCTGATCTTCGTTCTGGCCGCCTTCTTCCTGCAGCAATGGTGGCTGGGCGGCAGTTCGTTCGTTACGGTGACCGGCAAGCCGGCTTCAGGTTCGGTGGTGAGGCTGCCGCCCGCCGTCGAGTGGACCCTGATAGGACTGCTGGGCGTCTGGACCCTGTTCGTCTTCGCCCTGTACGCTTCCATCGTCTTCGGCTCCTTCACGCAGCTGTGGGGCGTGAACTACTCGCTGACGCTGAAGCATTACCAGGACTTCCTGAACGCGGGCCTGCCCGTGTTCCTCTACTCGCTGAGGGTATCCGCCATCAGCGCGGTGCCCGCCCTCCTGCTCGGCTTCCTGGTCGCCTACCTGGTCAGCCGCCAACGCTTCTTCGGCAGGCGCTTCATAGAGTTCGGCTCCCTGCTTTCGTTCGCCACGCCCGGCACCGTGATGGGCGTCGCCTACGTGTTCGCCTTCAACACAGGCCCCTGGCTGCTCACGGCCTCGGCGGTCATAATCGTCATCGCCCTGGTGTTCCGCAACATGCCGGTGGCCATCCGG
>CAZBBU010000371.1:0-2157 GCA_964489965.1 uncultured bacterium | reverse complement strand
TTCACTCAACTCGTGAGCCACCGGCAGCGTGGTGCATTCACCGTACACGCGGAAGGCGCGTTCGCGGTATATCTCACCGCCCGTGCCGCTGAAGATGGGCACGCCCGCCTCGCCAGCTGCGGCGAGGATGCCCTGCCGGTCCCAGCCGTCCGCGAGCATGTTCCTGTCAATGTAGGCGTACAGCTTGTAGAACGCATGGCGTGACTGGGAATCGGGGAGGGGCACGCGGAGGCCGGGGATGCCGGCGAGTTCGGCGGCGAAGAGGCGGGCGTTGCGCTGCCTCTGGTCGAGCCAGCCTGCCAGCCGCCTGAGCTGAACGCGGCCCACGGCCGATTGCATTTCCGAGAGGCGCCAGTTGCTGCCGAACGAGTGCGTGAGATAGCGGTAGCCGGGCTCGTGATCCTGGCTGTGCACCGCGTCCCAGTCCTTGCCGTGGTCACGGTAAGCCCAGGCGCGCTTCCATGCGGCTTCGTCATTGAACGTAACCATGCCGCCCTCACCGCCGGTGGTCATGATCTTGTCCTGGCAGAAGGAGAAGGCGCCCGCATGGCCGATCGAACCCACCACGCGGCCGCGGTAGCTGGCGCCATGAGCCTGAGCGCAGTCCTCGATCACTTTCAGGTCATACTCCGCGGCCAGCTCCATTATCGGGTCCATGTCCGCCGGCCAGCCGCCCAGGTGGACCACTATGATCGCCCGTGTACGTTCGGTGATGGCTGCGCGGATGGTTTCCGCACTCAGGTTGCCGCTGTCCGGGTCCACATCGGCGAACACCGGCACGGCGCCCCGGGCCACTGCTGCAGAGGCACTGGCGATGAAGGTACGCGGAGTGGTTATCACTTCGTCACCTGCGCCGATGCCGAGCGCCAGCAGCGCCAGTTCCAGCGCAACGGTGCCGTTGGCCACGGCGACTGCGTACTTGCTGCCGGTGAACTCCGCGAACTCGCGTTCGAACTGCTTGCCTTCTTCACCCGTCCAGTAGTTGACGCGGCCGGAAGCCAGGACTGCCTGGACCGCCTGCTGCTCTTCCTCGGCGAAGACCGGCCACTGAGGCAGGTAAGTGGGGATTCCGTTCAATGGGGCTGGCCGAGGCTCGGTCGTCATGCGGTCACTATCGCCTGCGGGTGCCGGTTTCCCGCGTACGGTCGTCACACACAAGCTATCTGCCTGTCCGGAACCGCTTCCGGAACGGTACGGCCAGGCACAGCAGATAGACGGCGCCGGCCGCCAGAATCTGCCAGGTCAGCGACCAGAGGCCATCAACCTCGGGCAACACCAGCAACAGGCCGGCCATCACGACAGTGGCCAGCAGCGGTGCAGTGAGTATCGGCGTCGGCCGTGGCAGCTGGAACGAACGGCGCACCAGCCAGAGGCTGACGAGCAGGCTGACCACGTACACGGCAACGGTGGCGTAAACCGCGCCCAGCAGACCCAGGCGCGGGATGAACAGCAGGTTCAGCACCACGTTCAGGGTTGCCGCCAGCAGCATCACCCACGCCTGCAACCGGGTGTCGCCACCCAGCTGGAAGCCAACGTCCACGAAGTAGGCCTTGATGCCGGCCAGCAGGGCGGCAACCGCGATCCAGGGGATTATCAGAGCTGCAGCTGCCTGAAAGTCCGGACCCACGACCACGGCCGCGATCGGCTCGGCCAGCAGCGCCAGGCCGGTGGTGGCCGGCAGCCCGATCGCCAGCAGGAACAGCAGCGTCTGGTGCAGTTGCTGGCGGGCCGCAGCTGCGCCGCGCTCCTCAAGTGCCCGCACCGTCAGAGGGTAGGCCGCCAGGTTCACGATGGTGAGCAGCATGGTTATGCTGAACTGCGCCAGGTCATACCCCGCCGAGTACAGTCCCGTGGCGTCAGTGCCGAGCAGCCAGCCGATCAGGAAACGGTCGGAGGAATTGACGATGAAGCCGAGAGCAAAAGTGATGGTGCCCTGTCGATCTTCCAGTCCAGCCCGGTCCAGCCGCGCTGGCCGCCGAGCAGCAGGTAGCTGAGCATCGTGCCGAGCGCCAGGCCCAGCAACAGTCCAGGGGCTGACCACTGCCAGGCGAACAGTGCGCCCAGGCCCAGTGACAGCACTGAACGCAGCAGCGCCAGCTGCCCGTAGCGTTTCGGCTCCAGCCGGGTGCGCACCAGCTCCAGGTTGAGCTCATACCA
>CAZBBU010000370.1:0-2175 GCA_964489965.1 uncultured bacterium | reverse complement strand
CCGGTGGAGAAGCCGGCGATGTGCAGGCGGCCGGAGCGCATGGCTTCGACCTGGGCGCTGTTGGACTGCACGGCGAAGAAGCGGATCTCCTTGCCGGTCACGGCGGCCAGGTGCTCAAGGAACGGGTCCCAGATGTCTTCGTAGATGGCTGGGTCCTCAACGGGAGTGTAGGCGAAGAACAGCGTGTCAGGGTTCACGAAGTCGGCCGGATCTGTCGGTGCGTCGGCAACCAGGTCACCGTTGGCATCGCAGAACTGGGAGTCCAGCTTGCCGCGGTTCGGGCATTCGTCCTGGGCGAAGGCGCTTGGCGCCAGCGCCAGCAACGTGGCCCCGGCAAGCGCCAGCAGGCTCAGGAATCGGGGTTTGCTTGACTTGCTCATGTCTACCTCCTGTGAGAATGCCTGCCCGTGCCAGCCTGCGCGGCGCTGCGATCTGGTCCGGGAAATCCCGGGGCTGTTCACACCCCTTCTGCGGACACGGGTCAGTTTGGTGGCTCAAAGCTAGCACCGGCCCTGAACTTCTGTCAACTGAGGCTGCACGCTTGCAGCGAGCGCAAGTTGACGCTGGGAAGCGGTTCTGCTAGATTCCAGCTACATCTGTTCAAGCACCGCGCACGGACGTGCAAAGAGCGCTGGTCTGGACAGCGCCAAAGGAGGCAGGCTTCATTGCCGCAGGTCACTGCTGGGCACAACAGGCTTGAAGGCGTCAGGGCGCTGGCCTTTGACCTTGACGGCACCGTGTACCTGCAGGACCGCCCACTGCCCGGCGCATTGGAGCTGCTGGCTGAACTCCGGCGCAGGCAAGTGCCGCACCTGTTCGTGACCAACAACTCCTCGGTGAGCGGTGACAGTTACGTCAGCAAACTGCAGCGGCTGGGCCTTCAGGTCGGGCGCGAGCAGATCCTGACCTCGAGCGACGTCGCCATCAGCCACCTGACCGGCCTGGGCATCCGCCGGCCCTGGCTGCTCGCGACCGATGAAGTGAAAGCTGACTTCGCCAGGACAGGCCTGGTTCACACCGAGGAGATGCCCGACGCGGTACTGCTCGCCTTTGACACCAGCCTCACCTACGCGAAACTCGCGACCGCCACCAGCCTGATCGCCTCCGGCCTGCCCTACCTGGCCACCCATCCGGACGTCACCTGCCCGGTTCCTGACGGTTTCCTGCCGGACACGGGCTCGTTCATCGAACTGTTCCAGGCCGCTACCGGCCGCAGGCCCGAGGTGCTCGGCAAACCACAGCCCGGCATGAGCCGCGAGGTCAGCAGGCGACTCAGGCAGCCGCCGGAAAGGATCGCCTTCGTGGGTGACAGGCTGCAGACTGACATCCGCATGGCGAACCAGGCCGGATTCGTGGGCATCCTGACCCTGACCGGCGTGACCAGTGCAGAGGACCTGAAGGATGCGGACATTGTTCCGGAGCTGACTATCAGCGGACTGGCCGAGCTGCAGCAGCTGCTGACCGCGGGAGCGCTTGCCGGGTGAACGGCTCACAGGCACTTCCGGACCGGCACAGCGGCATGTTCAACGACGCGCTCAAAGTGGCGCGAATGTACTACCATCTGAACCTGACGACCACCGAGATCGCCGCGCAACTCCGCATCTCCCGCCCCGCGGTATCCCGGCTCCTCACCTGGGCGCGTGACAACGGCCTGGTCGAGTTCCGCATCCTGGACCACTCGCAGATGCAGCTGAGCCTGGAGCAGGAACTCGAGCAACGCTTCAGCATCCGTGAAGTGAAAGTCGTCCCCTGCCATCCGGACGCCAGCACCACCGAACAGCTGGCGGCCGTGACTGCCTTCGCCGCCAACTACCTGAACAGTCTGGTGGCCGCCAGCACCAACATCGCCATCGCCTGGGGTGCCACCACCTCCCAGATCGCCGCCAGCCTGACTCCCAAGCCGCAGCCCGGCATCAACGTGGTGCAGCTGACCGGCAGCGGCAACAACAACGGCGGTCACGGGATAACCGATGCCGCCAGGATCATCGCGCAGTTCGCGCGCAACTACCACGGCAACGGTCACCTGCTGCCCATACCGGCCTACTTTGATGACCCCGCCACCAAGGACGCCATGTACCGGGAGCGCGTGGTCAAACGCGCGCGGGAACTGGCTTCCAAGGCCGACATCGTGCTGTTCAGCATCGGCACGCCGGACGCCAACTCCTACATCTACCG
>CAZBBU010000369.1:0-2180 GCA_964489965.1 uncultured bacterium | reverse complement strand
GTGACCATGAGTGAGGCGATGATGCTCACTGCCAGGGTGGTCACGATCACACCAAGGCTGAGCAGGGTGGGCATGTGCCAGAAGTCGGCAATCAGCATCTTTATGCCCACGAAGCCCAGGATCACCGCGAGTCCCGTCTTCAGGTACACGAAGCGGTGGATGATGCCGGCGAGGAGGAAGTAGAGGCTGCGCAGGCCCAGGATGGCGAAGATGTTGCTGGTGAAGACGATGAACGGGTCGGTGGTGATGGCGAAGATCGCGGGAATCGAGTCCACGGCGAACACCAGGTCGGTGAGTTCCACCACGACCAGGACCAGGAACAGGGGCGTGGCCATGAGCTTGCCCGCCTCCCGGGTGAAGAACCTCTGGCCCTCATAGTGCTCGGTGACCGGCAGCACCCGGCGGACCCAGCGCAGTACCGGGTTGTTCATCATGTCGGACTCGCCGTCGTCCTTTTCGAACAGCATGCGCAGCCCCGCGAACACCAGGAAGGCACCGAACAGGTACATGATCCATTCGAAGCGCTCGATCAGTGCCACGCCGGCGAAGATCATGATTCCGCGCATGATCACTGCGCCCAGCACGCCCCAGAACAGCACGCGATGCTGGTACTGCGGTGGGACGCCGAAGGCGCCGAACACCAGCACGAACACGAAGATGTTGTCGACTGACAGCGAGTACTCGATCAGGTAGCCCGTCAGGAAGGTCAGCGCGGCCTCGCCGCCGAAGAAGTACCAGATGCCAAGGTTGAACAGCAGGCCCAGGCTGACCCAGACGGCCGTCCACATTCCTGCCTCGCGCACACTGACCACGTGCACCTTGCGGTTGAACACACCCAGGTCGAGGGCAAGCAGCCCGCCGATGAGCACGAAGAAACCGATCCAGAATCCCAAGGGTACTTGCAGGTGCAAATCCACGCGAACCTCCATCAGCAAACCGCGGAGCTGCGAACTTTTCGGCTCCGCGCATCATGTCAGGTCTCGCGTCTGATCTTGCGCTCCGGGCGGGCGGACCCGCCGTGCTGACGAAGCGCAACCCCTGGCGTCAAGCCTTCATGACGCCCAGGTGGCTACTCCCCTGCGTCCGCAATCATAAGCGACGCAGCAGCCCTTCAACAACCGCCAGTGAGTTGCGGGCCGCCAGTTCGGTGAACTCTCGGAAGTCGGGCTTGGCCGTGCCGTCGGCGGAATCGGAGATCGAGCGGACGATCACGAACCTGAGGCCCGCCCGGCTGCAGGCCTGGGCAACGGCGGCGCCTTCCATCTCGACGCAGCTGCCGCCGAAGCGTTCGCGCAGCTCCCGCACCTTGTCGGCGCTGGCCACGAAACTGTCTCCGGACAGCACCCGTCCCAGCCTGACCTGCAACCCGGGCAGGTCGTGGCTGGCCTGCAGGGCCAGCTCCTGAAGCTCCGGGTCGGCTGACCAACTCGCCGGCTCACCCGGAATGTGGCCCGCTTCGTAACCGAGGGCGGTCACATCCACGTCGTGCTGCAGGCAGTCGCTGCTCACCACCACGTCCCCGGGACCCAGCCCGGGCGCGAGTGCGCCAGCCACGCCGGTGAACACCAGGCGGTCGGCCCCTTCCGAGGCCAGAACAAGGGTGAGAAGGGCGGCGTTCACCTTGCCGATGCCGCAGGTGGCCACCAGCAGCTCATGTCCGAGCAGACGTCCGCGGTGCACGGTGAAACCGAACCGCGTCTGACTGCTCCGCTGCTCCAGCCGCCCCAGCAGCAGTTCCGTTTCCACGTCCATTGCCCCCATGACTGCCAGCATCTTCACGCTCCTCTGCGCCAAGCAGAATGGACGCCGCTGAGCGTGTCAACAGGCGTCCATGGTCTTTCAGCCCCGCCTGACGGCGGGAGATTCTCAACTGATCTTAGGAAACTTCGTCCTTGAGGACCTTGCCGGGCTTGAATGCCGGGTACTTGCTGGCGGGGATGGTGATGCGCTCGGTGGTGCCGGGGCGTACGCCGCTGCGTTCCTTGCGCTCGCGCACCTCGAATGTTCCGAATCCGGTGAGCTGGACTTTTTCACCCTTCGCCAGGTAACCACTGATTGCACTCAGTACGCCTTCAACGGCGGCCTTGGCGTCCTTGCGGCTCAGATCGCCACCTTCGACGAGCTGGTTGATGATATCGGCTTTAGAGGCCATGTGTCCCTCCTTTCAAGAGCTGACCGCA
>CAZBBU010000368.1:0-2184 GCA_964489965.1 uncultured bacterium | reverse complement strand
CAGATCGACCTGATTCCGGCAGCGCAGGAGATGCCTGACACGGACCGGGACGATGTCGCCAAGGCCGACACCCCGGCCCAGAAGAAGCCGAAGAAGGGCAAGGAGCCTCGTCACCAGCCCAGTCAGCCGCCCGCCGCACGGAAAGGCCAGGCAGCCGCAGACAGGCAGGAGGAACAGAAGGCCGAGCCGAAGCCGGAAGACCGGCCGGAACAGGAGCGCAGAAGCAAGCCGAAGCGCAAGGACAGGCGCCGCCGTGACGATGAAGTCAGCGGGGTCAGTCCGGCGAATCAGGCCCCGTCCGGTTCCGGTCAGACCGCCAAGCCGGCGCGTCGCAGGCGCCGCCTGGTGTTCGGCCGCAAGTACTGAATGCTCTCACGTGTCAAAGAGTTGCGATTGCTAGGATTGAATGAGTGACAACCGCCATGGGAGGCCCCGGATGAACCAGGAACACCGCTATTCGCTGACGCGCGTCTGCCTGCGCCGTGGCGAACTCTCCCTGCCCCGCAGCCTCAGGGGCATCTTCCCTGAGGATTCCAGCGTCACGGCAGTGGACAGCACCAGTGGCAGCAGGCACGACCTGCGGCTGCAGGGCACTCACGTGCTCGCTGGCATGGATGCATTCTTCAGGGAACATGACCTTGAAGTGAATGACACGATTCTGATCAGACCGGGTGAAGACGGCACCATCACCCTGACGCCGAAGAAGCGCGATTCGCGCCCCGATTACAGCAGCTCCCATGCGGTCGCCAGGATCGTGAACACGATACAGGAGGCGGCCCCCGTGACCGAATCCGAGGCTCGGGCGCTGCTCAAAGGTTTGCCATCGGACTTTGACCTTGCCGGCCTGCTCGAGGAAAGCGGCAAGTTTCAGCTCAAGGCGGGCCGCTGGCATGACGCCAGCACGCTGCAGGATGACGCTTTTGACCGACAGGTTGACGCGGCCCTGGCGCAGGCTACGGCCAGACACACCGTGCCGCCCGCGCGCGGCAGCCAGGTTGCACGTCACGCCGAGGCCGGTCCCATCGCCACCCTCGCCGCCGTCGGCTTCGAAGTGGAAGACCTGGGTGAGGGTTTCTGGCTGCTGGACTCTGCGGCTCCGGGCAGTCCCGCCCCCGGCTTCAAGGCAGTGATGCACCTGCTGTCGCCCCAGGAGCGGCTCGACTGGGCGCGCTTGCTGGAAAGGCGGCGTCAACACGCGGCTGACTTCCTGGCGGTGGCCGGCACAGGACCCGAACTGCAGCAACTCAAGGCGCCGGCAGAACTTGCCCATGCCACGCTCTGGGACGAAGCGGCCCTGACGCGGCTCGAAGAGATCGCCCTCACAGTGCCACTCGGACCGGTGGACCTGGAGAGCCACTTCCGTCACGATGGCCTCAGTGGGGCCGGCTTTGACCGCTTCGAGCGGACCATGCAGGCCAGGGTAGCCGAACGCGGGGCCTTCTCCCTCGTGCTCACCAACCTCTCGACCATGGCGGGTCCGGGCAGTTTCAGGCTCGAGGACGCGGCCCGCGGCGTTGACCGTGAAGTCGCGGCACGGGTACTGGACCAGTTGTCAAGGTCGCCCTTCCAGCTGGTGCTGCGGCGTGAAGGTGGCGAGTGGTACCTGCGCCAGAGCGTGCAGCGAGGTCTGCAGCAGCTGGCAGAGTACGCCAGCTCACTGCAGGAGCAGCTGCCCCGGGCAGGCAACCGTCAGCCCGCTGCCCGCAGGCGCTACCAGAACGTCTGATCGTCACCTAATGTTTCGGCCGGCCCGGACTCGAGTCCGGGCCGGCCGAAAGCTCATCGTCGGTACGGTCAGGCCAGTTCGTGCAGTGATTGCAGCGCGTTGACCGTGACCAGCGCGTCACGTGCCGCGCTGATGGCGCCAAGCGTCCATTCCGCCGCCTCCCGAGTAGACACCAGGGGGATGCCGTCCTCGAGTGCCCGGCGCAGCTCGGGCGTGTGCTGCACGTCTATCAACAGGTCGTAATCCGGATTATCTGCCGCCTGGCCGGTCACGAGAGTGAAGCCCAGGGCCTCGAATGAAGCTGCGAGTTCCTCCAGGCCGTCACCGATGAGGCGCACGGTTCCACTGCGTGGCAGGCGCACCCCGGCTCCCAGCTGGGCCTTGTAATAGGCCATGTGCGGATCGAAATCGATGCCCATGCTCTCACCGGTCGACTTCATCTCGGCACCAAGGACCGG
>CAZBBU010000367.1:0-2196 GCA_964489965.1 uncultured bacterium | reverse complement strand
GTGGCACTGCTGCTGCCGGTGGTCCTGGTGCCCCTGGCAGTCGTGACTGCGGCCGGCTGGGCGCTAAGTCAGCCCCGGCCGGAACCGCTCCTGCTGCCTCAGTGTCAGTTGGGCCTGCTGCTTGTCAGCGCCGCACTTGCGGCCGTGGCCCTGCTGCAGCTGGTTGCCCTGCTCCGCGACGGGCTGGAGGCAGTGCAGATCAGCAGGCGTACCCGGCGCCTGCATGGCGTCAACTGGCACGGCCTTCATGGCGGTGCGGCACGTGGCTGGCGCTGGCCCGCACTGATGGCCGTGCTGCTGACAGTGGCAGGTGCCTGGCTGCTCGCCGTGGCCGCGGCGCCGGCTCCGGCCCGGCTGCTGGAATGGCTTACGCGTGATGGTCACCGCGGTTTCAGCCTCGCAGCCTTACTCTTATGTGCCGCTGCTGCAGTCGGCTGGTGGTTCCTGAAGTGGCTTCGTGACTACGTGGGTGACATCGCCCTGTATGTGACCGCGGACCGGCAGCCGGCTGCGGACCGTGGTCGGCATGCCATCAAGACCGGTGCCGCCCGGCTCGTCCAGGCGCTGCTGCGCGACTCGGACTATGACCGGGTGGTGCTGGTGGGGCACTCGCTGGGCAGTGTCATCGCGCTGGATGCGCTCAACGAGCTGTCACGCGACCAGCGGGTCGAGAACCGCGGGCCCAAGGCTCCGCTCGGCAAGCTGGCCGGACTGCTGACATTCGGTTCGCCGCTTGACAAGGTGGCGTACTTCTTCCGCGAGCAGCCGTCTGACAGTGCCGCAGTGCATTCCCAACTGCTGTCGTTTCTGCATGCCACCGGTCGCCTGCCTTCGCAGCGTGATGACGGTCCCTACCGGCTGGCCCGCTATGACGATCCACTGAAAGGGCTGCGCTGGACGAATCTGCATGCGGGAATGGACGTGATCAGCGATCCGCTCCTGTTCTACCGGGTGGGCAAACGGCAGCGGCACCGTTACTTTCCCGTGGGAGCCCATGGGCGCTACTGGCATGACGCCAGGACCTACGCTGCGCTTAAACAGCAGCTGCAGCCGTAACGCTCAGTCGGCGGTGGAGTCGAGGAAAGCCTCGAGCTCTTCCGCCCGCGGCATCGACGGCTGTGCACCCTCGCGAGTCACGGCCAGTGCACCCGCCGCCACGCCGAATCTGACCGCTTCCTCCAGGCTGCTTCCCTCGGCCAGCCTGACGGCCAGGGCGCCTGCGAAAGCGTCGCCGGCGCCGGTGGTATCGACGACATCCACGCGATGAGCGGGTAGCGTGCCCGCGGAATCGCGGCTGGCCCATGCTGCGCCACGGGAACCCATCGTCATCACCGCCATGGGGACCAGTTTGACCAGCTCCTGCAGCGCGGCCTGGGGTGACAGGTCCTCCCGGCCGAGCTGGGTGGCGGCCTCGGTCTCGTTCACCAGAAGCAGGTCCACGTGTTGCAGCTGCTCGGCTGACAGGGGCACTGCCGGCGACAGGTTCAGTATCACCTTGGCCCCGGCCTCACGGCCGAGCCGGGCCGCTTCCAGCACCGTCTCAAGTGGGATCTCGAGCTGCAGGCTCACGACAGAGGCGTCCGCGAACAGTTCCGGGTCCAGGTCGGCCGCAGTCAGGTCGAAGTTGGCGCCGGGTGCCACGATGATGGAGTTCTGCCCGTCAGGGTAGCTGTTGATGAAGGCCACGCCGCTGGGCCGCGAGGCGCGCAGGACCGCGTGAACGTCAACCCCGGCTGCTGCCAGGCTGTCTATCAGCGTGTCGGCGAAGACGTCGATGCCTGCCTTGGCCAGCAGGCGCACGTGCCCGCCGGCGCGCGCCGCGGCCGTGGCCTGGTTCCCGCCCTTGCCTCCCGGGTGGAGCGCGTAGTCGCTGCCCAGCAGGGTCTCGCCCAGGCGGGGCAGGCGCTCCACGTGCACCACCATGTCCATGTTGACGCTTCCAACCACCAAGATCACAGTGCCTACCGCCCTTTCCAGTTGCAGTAATGCTAGCCGTTGCGTACCTGAGCTGCCAATGCCCCGGGCTCAGTAAGGGATGTTGTCCGTCAGTGAACCCAGGCGCCTGCCGGTCAAACGCCCGTGCGTGCTGAGCGCCTCCTGGTCCGTCATGGTGGCGATCGTGTCAGCCACCGTGCGCAGCCTGCTGCTGTTCTCGTCCGCCGTCAGCAGCTGTGCCTGGAACCGCTGCGGAAATAT
>CAZBBU010000366.1:0-2200 GCA_964489965.1 uncultured bacterium | reverse complement strand
CGCAGCAGACTCCCCCTGGGTCACCAGGTGACCGTTGTCGAGCACGTACGCACGGTCGCTGATCCTGAGCACCTGCGAGACGTTCTGTTCCACGAGCAGGATTGGCATCCCGCTCTCTGCCACTGTGCGAATCACCTGCATGACATCACGCACCAGTACCGGAGCCAGGCCCAGACTCGGCTCGTCCATCAGCAGCATCTTCGGGTGCAGCATCAACGCACGACCTATGGCCACCATCTGCTGCTGACCACCTGACAGGGAACCGGCCATAGCCGTGCGCTTGCCGTGCAGGTCCGGGAACAGCCCGTAAACCCGCTCGAAACCTTCCGCGCGGCGCTTGCGGGCCTGAGGCAGGTGCGCGCCCATCATCAGGTTCTCGTGCACGCTCATGTCCGGGAAGAGCTGGCGCCCCATAGGTACGTGAGCGAGACCACGCAGCGCCATCTGATGCGGGGTGAGGCCGGCTACATCCTCGCCATCGAAGGTGATTCTGCCACCCCGTGGCCTGATCATGCCGGAAACCGCCCGCAAGATGGTGGATTTGCCGCTGCCGTTACCACCGACGAGGCCGACCAGCTCGTTGCGGCCCACGACCAGGTCCACGCCGAAGACAACCTGCACTTCACCGTAGCCGAGGTCCAGCTTCTCGAGTTTCAGCAGGGTATCTTCAGACATGCGCTTCCTCCGGATCCGCGCCCAGGTAGGCCTCGATCACCCTGGGATTGGCCGTAACCTCAGCGGGTGTTCCTTCGGCGATCTTCTGACCGAAGGCCAGCACGATCACGTGGTCGCACAGTTCGATGATGGCCTGCATTATGTGTTCCACCATGACAATGCTGATACCGGCGCGGGTCAGGCCTCGCACCAGTTCGATCATCTCGCTCAGCGCCGGCGGATTGAGGCCGGCCATGAGCTCGTCAAGGAACAGGACCTTCGGCTCGATGGCGAGTGCGCGGGCCAGTTCCAGGCGCCGGCGTCGTGCCAGGTTCAGGTCACTGGCCGGTTGTGGCGCGCGATCAGCAAGGCCCACCAGTTCAAGCTTCTCCATGGCAACGGACTCCGCCTCGCTCCTGGAAGCAGTGTTCATGAAGGCGCCAATCAGTACGTTCTCGAGTACGGTCAGGTCCTCGAACGGCCGCTCGATCTGGAAGGTTCGGCCCATGCCAAGTCGGGCCCTCTTGTTGGCAGGCAGCTTCGTTACGTCCTGCCCGAACAGCCGTACGGTGCCATGTTTGAGTTTCTCGAAGCCGGTGATTCCGTTGAAGAGAGTGGATTTGCCTGCGCCGTTGGGTCCGATCAATCCCAGGATGCCACCCTGTTCCAGTGACAGTGACACATTGTTGACTGCCACGAGACCGCCGAACTGGATGGTGATCCCCTCAGCCTCGAGTGCTGGCATAACGCCTCCTCACCACCCTTCTGTGGATCTCTCCCATGATTCCGCGGGGCATGAAGATGATGACGAACACTATGAGCGCACCGTAGATCAGCAGGTTGGCGTCAGCGAACACGTTGCGGAAAACTTCGGAGGCAAGCGTGACCAGTATGGCGCCGACCAGTGGCCCGAAGATGGTTCCCCGCCCGCCGATGATGGCTACCAGGGCGATGCGCACCGAGAGCGGTAACTCGAACATGGGTTGCGGTTGCAGGGCACTGAGGAACAGGCCGTAGATGACTCCGCCTGCGGCGGTCAGGGCGGCGGAAAGCATGAACGCCTTGACCTTCACGCTGGCGGGGCTGATTCCGGCCGCCATCGCGGAGTTCTCGTCCTCGCGCACCGCCCGCATCTGGTAGCCGAATCGTCCGCGGGTGACCAGAATGACCACCGCCAGCACTATGAGCAGATAAACGAGTGACATGTGGAACTCCACATGCCGGTTGAACAGGTCCAGTCCGAACGGTTCGTCCATGGTGAAGATGAAGATCCCGACCGCGCCGCCCGTCAACTGGCGTTCATTGATGGCCACCAGGCGCAGTATCTCCGCGATGGCGATGGTTGAGAGCGTGAAGTACGCTCCGCGCATGCCGAAGGTGAGGCGTCCCCAGAGCCAGGCCAGGATCACGGCCAGGATCATCGCCAGAATGAGGGCGGCCCAGGAGTGGGTTCCGTACTTGCTGGACGTGATCGCTATCGTGTAGGCGCCCAGGCCCACGAAGGCGGCGTGGCCGAGGCTCGCCTGGCCGGTCCAGCCGCCCAGCA
>CAZBBU010000365.1:0-2202 GCA_964489965.1 uncultured bacterium | reverse complement strand
TGCTCCACTTGAGCAAGTCTCTCACACTGGAATAGAGGCCGCCGATTGCCGAGAAAGCGCCAGGCCCGCTTGGTGTTTGCTCTTGCCAGCCGCCAGCCAGGCCCGGCAAGGGCGGCTTGCGATGCTGCCCGCTCACGGCTTCCTTCAGCTCAGCCTCGCTGAACCTGGTGCTGTCCAGTTCGAGTGGCAGCAGAATCTTCTCCAGCACGAACTCGCGGTAATTCTGTCCGCTCAGCCGAGTGATGATCTCACCAAGAAATGCGTAGCCCAGGTTGGAGTACTCAGCAGAAGTGCCTGGTGGGAACAGCAGCCTTAGGCCACTGGCCGCCCAGTCGCTCAGTTGCCCCCTGCTGATCGATTCCTGCCGGTCACCCCAAGGGTTGTCGGTGGCCAGTCCACCCGACATGGCCAGAAGATGCCGCACGCGCAATACCGGCCAGTCCGGATCAGCATCTACCCGTAGCTCCTCAAGGTGCTTCATGACAGGATCGTCCAGTTGCAGGGAGCCGCTCCGCCGCAGGATCTGCAGGGCCTGGGCGGTGAAACTCTTGGTGAGTGAGGCGACCCGGAAGGGCGTGGCAGGGCCGTAGACAACGTCACCCCACGAATGCTGGTGGATCAGTGTCCCGTGCTTACCGATGGCGATGGTGCCGCTCGGGCTGAAGCCGGCACGCTCGTGCGCCCGGGCGAGTTCTACTACGCGCTCAATGTTCATTCAGGCAAGCATACTGCCGACCAGCCAGCGGCAGTTCAGCTACCGGGGGCGTCCGCTTGTGCAGCGGCGCCGCGGCCGTTAACCTTGTAACGCGCATGCAGAATCATCTTGTACTGGCCCTGTCCTGCCCTGACCGCCCTGGAATCGTTCACGCCGTGACTGGCCTGTTGGCGCGGCACGCCGGCAACATCACCGAGTCACAGCAGTTCGGCGACGCCGTCTCAGGCCTGTTCTTCATGCGGGTGCAGGTGGAGACAGCCACGCCAGCGGACGTGCTGCGTCCGGAACTCGCTGAACTGGCGGCCGAGTTCAGGATGACCTGGGTGCTGGACACGGTGGGCCGTCCGGTGCGTACGCTGCTTATGGTGTCCAGGGAGGGACACTGCCTGGCCGACCTGCTCTTCAGGCGCCGCGGCGGACGCCTGCCCATTGAAGTGACTTCAGTGGTGAGTAACCACGGTACCCTCCGCGGTATGGCCGCTGCAGACGGAATTCCCTTCCACCAGATCCCCGTGACGCAGACCAGCAAAGCAGAGGCAGAAGCTGCACTGTTTCGTCTCATCGAAGAGCAGCAGGTCGAGCTGGTGGTGCTGGCCCGCTACATGCAGATTCTCTCGGATGAAGCCTGCAGCCGGCTGGAGGGCAAAGTCATCAATATCCACCACTCTTTCCTGCCGGGTTTCAAAGGCGCACGGCCGTACGAGCAGGCGTTCAACCGCGGCGTCAAGCTCATCGGCGCCACGGCGCACTACGTGACAGCGGACCTGGATGAAGGCCCGATCATCGAGCAGGACATCGAGCGGGTGAATCACAAGGACGACGTGAGCGAGCTGGTTGCCATCGGTCAGGACGTGGAGCGACGGGTGCTGGCACGAGCTGTCAGGTGGCATGCAGAACACCGCGTGCTCGTGAACGGGCGACGCACTGTGGTGTTCCGCTAGCCTGACCTGTTCATGAAGGGTCTCGGTGGCCGGTGACTTCGGCCCGATTGCGGGACCCTGGTGCTCCGGACACGGTCGTGTCAGCACTGTCAAGTCCGGCCCTCAACCGTCTATGCTCACCGCGTCCCGCAGACTGTCACCAAGGAAGTTGGTGGCCAGCACCGTCACGAGCAGGATGATACCCGGGAAGATCGCGATCCAGGGGGCTATGGCCACGTAGTTCTGACCTTCGCTGAGGATGCCTCCCCAGGTTGGTGTTGGTGGCTGGATTCCCAGGCCCAGGAAGCTCAGGCCGGCCTCCGCCAGAATCAGGGTCCCGAGCAGGAGAGTGGATTCCACGATGATGAGTGGCAGCACGTTGGGCAGCACGTGGCGACGCAGAACCGGCGCCGTCTTGGCACCCAGGGCGAACGCGGCGACTACGTACTCCTCTTCACGCAACTCGAGAACGCGAGCCCGGACGAGCTTGGCGTAGCCTACCCAGCTGGTCAGGCCCAGCGTGAGGATCACGACCAGGGTGCTGGAACCCAGTGCCCCGATGACCGC
>CAZBBU010000364.1:0-2208 GCA_964489965.1 uncultured bacterium | reverse complement strand
CGACGTGCCCGTGACCAGGGAGAAGCCCTACTCCACGGACGCCAACCTGTTCCACATCTCCTACGAGGGCGGCATCCTCGAAGACCCCTGGGCGGAGCCACCGGCCAACATGTGGAAACTGACCGTCAATCCCGAGGAAGCACCAGACGAACCGGAGATCGTGGAAGTCGATTTCGAACACGGCAACCCGGTAGCCATCAACGGGCAGAAGCTCGGCCCGGTGGAACTGCTGGCCACCGCCAACCAGATAGCCGGCCGCCACGGGGTGGGCCGCGTCGACATAGTGGAGAACCGCTTCGTGGGCATGAAATCCCGCGGCTGCTACGAGACACCTGGCGGCACCCTGCTGTTCCATGCTCACAAGGCCGTGGAGAGCCTCACGCTCGACCGCAAGGCACTCCAGTTGCGCGACGAACTCGCACCGAAGTACGCCGAGGCCGTATACAACGGCTTCTGGTTCTCCCCGGAGCGGGAAGCCATGCAGGTGCTGTTCGATCACATCCAGCAGCCCGTCACCGGCACCGCTCGCCTCAAGCTCTACAAGGGCAGCGTCACCATCCTGGGCCGCAGGTCCCCCAACAGCCTGTACCGCCAGGACGTGGTCACCTTCGAACAGGATGACGTCTACCACCAGGCCGACGCCGACGGCTTCATCAAGCTGAACGCGCTCCGGCTCCGCATCCGGCAGCAGCTGGCCAGCGGCAAATGACGGTTCCGGCAGCAAGCCAGTCGGCTGACAGCTACATGAGCCTGCCACGCGTGCGGCTGCGCCGCGCAAGCATGGCCGACGCGCCGCGCCTGGCCAGGCTGACCGGCAGCTGCCAGGATAGTCCGGGCCTGACCGAAGAGCAGATGAGCAGCTGCATCGAGCACGGTGGCGCGCTGTTCTACGAGGCTGACAGCGGACCGGTGTCAATGATCACCTGGCAGGAGTCACCCGGCGGCTGGGATCTGAAGAACTACAGCACCACCACTGACGATGACGACCTGGGCCACACCCGCTGGCTGATGACCCAGGTCGAGGCACTCGCCATCCGCCTCAACGTGCCCCGCCTGAGCGTCAGCTCGCTGAACACCGGTGACCTGACCTGCTACCGCCGGATGGGCTACGAGCCTGACGCCACTGATCCGGAACGGTTGAGCAAGCGCGTGGGCGGCCAGTGGCAGTTCCGGAGCGTAGCGTGAGCGCCGGGGAAGGCAAGAGCGCAGCCCAGGCCATGTGGGGCGGCCGCTTCGAACAGGGCATGGACGCACTGGTGGCGGAGTTCAACGCCTCCGTCGACGTAGACAAGGCGATGGCACTGCATGACATCCAGGGATCCATCGCCCATGCCACCATGCTCTCCGAGCAGGGCATACTCAGCGACCAGGAGGCAGACGCGATAGTCAGCGGCCTCGAGGCAATAGCCACGGAGATCAGGGACGGCAACTTCAAATGGCAGGTTGAGCTCGAGGACGTGCACATGAACATCGAGCACGCCCTGACCCGGAAGATCGGGGCAGTCGGCGGCAAGCTGCACACCGCCCGCAGTCGCAACGATCAGGTGGCCACCAGCTTCCGGCTCTGGGTGCGGGAACACACCCACGCACTGATAGTGGAGCTGGACAAGTTGCGGCGGGTGCTGGTGCAGATGGCCGGGGACAACCTGGATGTGATCATGCCCGGATACACTCACCTCCAGGTGGCCCAGCCGGTGCTGTTCTCCCACCATCTCCTGGCATATTTCGAGATGTTCAGCCGTGACCAGCTGCGCCTGCAGGACTCACTGGAGCGACTCAATGTCTCGCCACTGGGAGCCGGCGCGCTGGCTGGCACCGGCTTCAGCATCGACCGCGAGCGCAGTGCCGCGCTGCTGGGCTTCAACGGCCCGGCGGCCAACTCGCTGGACGCCGTGTCCGACCGCGACTTCGCCCTGGAGTTCCTCTCTGCGGCCAGCATCGCCATGATGCACCTGTCCCGCATGTCGGAAGAACTGATCCTGTGGTCGAGCCAGGAGTTCGGTTTCATCCGGCTGCCCGACAGCCATACGACCGGCTCAAGCATAATGCCGCAGAAGAAGAACCCTGATGTCAGCGAGCTGATCCGCGGCAAGACCGGTCGGGTTTACGGCAGTCTGCTGGGCCTGCTGACCACCATGAAGGGCCTGCCGCTCGCCTACAACAAGGACATGCAGGAGGACAAGGAAGGCGTTTTTGACGCGGCCCGGA
>CAZBBU010000363.1:0-2212 GCA_964489965.1 uncultured bacterium | reverse complement strand
CCTGGACTGGACGATACTCCGGCCCGGACTGTGGCCTTACGGCCGGTCTGACCCGACGTTGAGTCAGGTTGCTCAGGCCCTCCGCAGGAGACGCTTGCCGCTGGTGGCCGGCGGCCGCAGCCGTCTCAATACGGTTTACGCCGGCAACTTCGCCCACGGGGTGGCCCTGGCGCTGGAGACAGGAGCCGGCGTGCATGGCACGTTCGTCATCGCTGACGAAGGCGCACCAAGCTGGGCGGAACTGTTCACCGATATCGCGGGAATCCTGGGAGTGGCGGCCCCACGCCTGAGCCTGCCGGTCCCGCTGGCCAGGCTGGCCGGTGGTCTGGTTGAGGACACCTGGACCCTGGCCCGCCTGAAGCGGGAGCCGCCTCTCACCCGCTACCGCGCCAGTCTGATGCAGGCGGACATGCACTTCTCCGACGAGCCGGCGCGCAGGCAGCTCGGGTACGCGCCGCGCCACACCCGCGAGGCAGCACTGCGACTGGCGCTGGCTGGCCTGTGAGGGAGGACATCCTCTTCGCCACCATCGCCGCCGGTGGCGGACACGTTGCCACTGCGAAGGCGATGTCCGATGCACTCGGACTCACCTGGCCTGGGCGTTACCGGACCAGGGTGTCCGACTACATGCTGGAGCTGGGCCTCGAGGCGCAGGACCGCCGGCACAAGCAGCTGTGGCGCTGGCTGCTGCGACACCCGCAGCTGATCCGGTCCGGACAGCGGTTCATGGACGCCGTTCCGGCCGCCATAAGGCGCTGGCATGAGCTCACTCTGGACCGCTTCGCACGCCTGGCTGCATCGGACCTGAACCGCGCCGGCACGCCGACCGTGGTGGCCAACCACGGCTGGCTGGCCGTTGGCCTCACGCGGGCGCAGCTGAAGTACGGACTGAAGTCACGGGTGCTCGTTTTCGCCACCGAGCCACTGGATGCGAGTGCGCTGTGGGCTGAACCGCGTGTGGAGCAGGTACTCGCGCCCTCCCGTGAAGCGGCGAACAGCCTGGCCAGGCTCGGGCTGCCGGAAGACAGGATCGCCGTGACCGGTTACCCGGTGGCCAGCCGCTTCCTCACCCCCGCTCCAACGCCGGAATCCGGCCCGTTCACCGTGACGTTATCGCTGGGTGGTGAAGGCATGGGCCGCGATCATCTGCCCGACGTCCGGGCGTTGCTTGACGAGGGCATTCAGGTGCAGGTGCTGACGGGGCGCAACCGTGAGCTGCTCGCGAGGCTGCAGGAACTGGGAACCAGCGGGGGGCTGCTGAAGGCGTTCGGGCATACGGACATGGTGCCGGAACTGCTGGCGGCCTCACATGTGGTGGCTGGCAAGGCCGGACCGGCCTCGGTGCTGGAGAGCCTGGCCCTCGGTCGCCCGTTCCTGGTCACCTCTGCAGCCGGCCTCAACGAGCTGGCCCTGGCCCGCTGGCTGGAACAGGGTGGCCTGGGTTTAAGGCTGCGGAGCAGCGGGCTGCCCGGGTCCGTCCAGCGACTGCGGCGTGAGCCTGACCTGCTTGAAGCCATGCGTGCTGCCTGCCTGCGGCTGGACTTCAGGGACATGGCCCGCCGGACCGCACTGGCGGTGGCAGGCTGGCATGAGACCGGCCAGGTGCCTGCCGAGGCCCTGGGCTCCGGTCTCACACTGGCGCCGGCCGGTTACACTTCCTGAGTGCCGATCACCCTGACCCTTGCCATACGCAACCTGCTGCGCCACCCGTGGCGCAGTCTCGTGACGGTACTGGGTGTGGCAACCGGCATCGCCGCGGTGCTCGCCACCATGTCACTGGGTGAGAACGTGCGGGCAAACCTGACGGCGATGCTGCAGGCTGCCAGCGGCAAGGCTGGCCTTGTGGTCAGTACCGGCGTGGACGGTAGGGCGGTGTTTGAGTATGCCGACGTGCTCGAACAGGTACTGGCCGACCCCGGGGTGGACTCGGCCTATCCGGTGCTGCGGCACCGTGCCGAACCGCTTCGTGATGAGGCGGTCGACAGTGGTGGCCTGGTGCAGGTGGTCGACTCGGGCTTCCAGCTGAGCGGCTACCCCATGGATCAGGCGGCCTTCCTGCCGCTGGTGTTGTCCGCGGGGCGCTTGCCGGAGGCCGGCAGCCGGGAGATCGTGCTGACTGGTGAGTTCGCTTCGCAACGCGACCTGAGCATCGGTGACACCGTCACCTTCCCCTCCCAGTTCGGCGAGGTGGATTTTCAGATCGTGGGCCTTC
>CAZBBU010000362.1:220-2216 GCA_964489965.1 uncultured bacterium | reverse complement strand
GAGGCAGCGGGTCGGCATCGCCCGGGCTCTGCTGCAGAACCCCGAGTTCCTGCTGGTCGATGAACCGACCGCCAGCCTCGATCCCAAGACTTCACGTCAGATCATGCGCCTCCTTCTGGAACTTGCCGACGAACATGGACTCAGCGCCATCATCAACATCCACGACGTGCCCCTGGCCCAGCTGTTCATCAGCAGGATCGTCGGACTGCAGGCCGGTCAGATCGTCTTTGACGGACCCACCACGCAGCTGACTGCCGAGGTGCTGACTACCATTTACGGCGAAGAGGACTGGGGGCCCACCGCTGCAGGTGGGACCGGAGAAGATGACGACGCGGAAGCGCTGCCGGCATGACTGACGGAGTGCACCCGCGGCGCTGGCGTCCACCGCCGCTGATCCGCAAGCCGTGGCTGCGCTGGGTCGCGGGCCTTGGAAGCCTCACTTATCTGTACCTGGCACTGTCCACACTCAACATCGACTGGGAACGCGTTCAGCTCGGCTGGGAGCGCGCCCGGACCCTGTTCTCCGGCTTCCTCACCCCGGACTTCCTGAGTCGCAGCAGCGCCATCGGCCAGGGCCTCCTGGAGAGCCTGACCATGACCGTGGTTGCCACGGTGCTGGGCGTCCTGTTGTCCGTGCCGTTCGCGTTCGGTGCGGCCCGCAATATCGCACCACTGCCCGTCTATCTTGTCTCGCGTGGCGTTATCGTCATATCCCGCAGTTTCCAGGAAATCGTCATCGCGATCTTCTTCGTGGTCATGATCGGCTTCGGGCCGCTGGCGGGTACCTTGACCCTGGCATTCGCCACCATCGGCTTCCTCGGCAAGCTGCTGGCCGAGGCCATCGAGGACATCGACCCGCAGCAACTCGAAGCAATCCGCGCCACGGGTGCCAGCTGGTTCCAGCTGATGGCCTTCGGTGTGGTTCCACAGATCCGTTCCCGGTTCATGGGCCTGTCCCTGTACCGGCTGGACATCAACTTCCGTGAATCATCCGTTCTGGGCATCGTTGGTGCCGGCGGCATCGGCGCCACGCTGAACACCTCGATCTCACGCTACGAGTACAGCACCACGGCGGCGATCATCCTGCTGATCGTGGGACTGGTACTGCTGCTTGAGTACACGTCCGGTTTCATCCGGGCCAGGCTGCGCTGATGCCGGTATCCGAACGCGGCGGCCACAGGCAGTGGAGCAGACGGACGCCACGCGAGTCGCTGCTCAGCTTCATCGCCTGGCTGGTCGGTATCGCCTTGCTGGTCATCTGCTTCCGTTTCATCTCCGGCCACACCATCTGGGTGTTCGTGCTCGACGCCCCCGAGCAGGCGGCCGACCTGGTCAGCCGCATGTTCCCGCCTGACTGGGGCTACGCAAACCGCCTGTGGCGGGCCTTGTGGGACACGATCAACATCGCCACCCTCGGAACTCTCCTGGCCGTGCTGATCTCGATTCCACTGGCGTTCCTGGCGGCGCGCAACACCACGCCGCACCCGCTGTTCAGGCAGTTCGCCCTGCTGGTCATCGTCTTCTCCCGCTCGGTCAACGCGCTCATCTGGGCGCTGCTGCTGGTGAGCGTGCTGGGTCCGGGACTTCTGGCCGGGATTCTGGCGATTGCGCTGCGCTCCATCGGCTTCGTCAGCAAGCTGCTGTTCGAAGCCATCGAGGAGATCAATCAGCGTCCCATCGAAGCGCTGGTCTCCACGGGCGCCAGCAACGCGCAGGTGACCAGCTACGGGATCGTGCCGCAGGTGATGCCGACGTTCATCGGCACTTCGGTCTACCGCTGGGACATCAACATCCGTGAATCCACGATAGTCGGCCTGGTTGGTGCCGGTGGCATCGGCCTGCAGCTGGACGCTGCCATCGCTTCACTGCAGTGGGAACGCGCCAGCATCATCTTCATCCTCATCCTGGCGCTGGTGGTCCTGAGCGAATGGGTGTCAGCCCAGGCCAGAAAGGCCATCACTTGAGCAGACTTCAGCGGCTGGAGACGTTCTTCTTC
>CAZBBU010000362.1:0-209 GCA_964489965.1 uncultured bacterium | reverse complement strand
ACCTTGACGGCTGCATCTGGTTCGGCGACCGGCTGGCCGGCTACGCCGCCGAGCTGGTCAGTCAGCTGCGGGCGGAGGGCCGGAACGTGGCCTTCGTCAGCAACGTGACCAGCACCACCGCCGACCTCGTGGCAGAGCGACTCACGGCCATAGGCATACCCACAGTCGAATCGCAGGTGATGACGCCGTTCACGATTCTGCGGCAACAC
>CAZBBU010000361.1:1626-2217 GCA_964489965.1 uncultured bacterium | reverse complement strand
AAGGCTACGCCGTGGGCGGAACGCTGCACATAATCGTCAACAACCAGGTCGGCTTCACCACCGGTCCCACCCAGGGACGCAGCACCACCTACGCCAGTGACGTGGCCAAGATGCTGCAGAGCCCCATCTTCCACGTGAACGGGGAGGACCCGGAGGCGGTTGCCCAGGTGATCGAGCTGGCCCTGGAGTTCCGGCGTGAGTTCCGGCGGGACGTCGTCATCGACATGTTCTGCTACCGCCGTTTGGGTCACAACGAAGGTGACGAACCGGCGTTCACGCAGCCGCTCATGTACGACCTGATCCGCAGGCGTCAGGGTGTCCGCGAAGGCTACCTGGCCCGCCTGCTGGAACTCGGTGGGGTCGAGGCCGAAGAGGCGGAACAGATCGCCGAGACAAGGCGACAGCTGCTGGAGGAAGAGCTTGTCACCGCCCGGCGGGACGACTTCCTCCTGAAGTACTCCGCACTGGAAGGCAACTGGCAGAGTTACCACGGAGGACTTGAGAAGGACGCCAAGGACGTGGATACCGGCATCGACCCGGAGCTGGCCTCGCAGCTTCTCTCCAGTCTGGCCAGGGTGCCAGAAGGCTTCA
>CAZBBU010000361.1:0-1616 GCA_964489965.1 uncultured bacterium | reverse complement strand
TCGCCGCGGGCCGCGAGCGACGACATCGACGGTGCCGCCCAGGTCACGGCCGGGGCGCCGGTCACCGGGGTGCTCTACACCGACGGCGTACTCGGGCGCGACGGGCAGGTGGTGACGCCGCCGCCGGGCAGCGACGCGCACGTGCTGCACGCGCTCAGCGAGGGCAGCCGGGTACGCATGAGCGGGCAGGACTCGCAGCGCGGCACCTTCAGTCAGCGGCACGCGGTACTGCACGACGCGCTGACCGGTGCCCAGTACATGCCGCTGGCCAACCTGGGACCTGACCAGGGTCCGGTGGAGATACACAACAGCCCGCTGTCAGAAACCAGCGTGCTCGGCTTCGAGTACGGATACTCGCTGGACATGCCGGACTCGCTGGTCATCTGGGAAGCGCAGTACGGCGACTTCGTCAACTCGGCCCAGGTGATAATCGACCAGTTCATCGCCAGTGCCGAGGAGAAGTGGCAGCGCCTCTCGGGCGTGACCATGCTGTTGCCGCACGGCTTCGAGGGCAGCGGCCCGGAGCACTCGAGTGCACGACCCGAACGCTTCCTGCAGCTGTGCGCGGAGGACAACATGCAGGTGGTCAACTGCACAACGCCTGCCCAGTACTTCCACCTGCTGAGGCGCCAGGTGCACCGGCCACTGCGCAAACCGCTTGTGGTCATGACGCCCAAGAGCCTTCTGCGCCATCCGCAGGTACTGTCAAACCTGGACGAGTTCGCGACCGGTACCTTCAAGAGGGTGCTGCCTGACGAACAGGTGACTTCCGGGGCCACGCGCATCCTGCTCTGCAGCGGCAAGATATACTTCGAACTCCTGGCTGAGCGGAGTGCCCGTGAACTCGACGACGTGGCGATAATCCGCCTGGAGCAGCTGTATCCGCTGCCCCTGGACGAGATTGGCCGCGCGCTCGCCGGCTACGACCCGGAGGTGCCGGTTACCTTTGTGCAGGAAGAGCCTGCCAACGCCGGTTACTGGCGTTTCCTTTACGCGCACATCGGCCCCGAGATCTTCGGCCGCCCGTTCATCGGCGTCAGTCGTCCCGAACAGGCCAGCCCCGCGACGGGCTCTGCCAGTGCGCACCGCCTGGAACAGGCTGAGCTCATAAGGGAAGCATTCACTATTCAAGCAGGAACCACTGCCCGTCCGGCTGCCAAGGCCGAAGCGCAGGGCTGAAGGGAAGCGCATGTCCATCGAGCTGAAAGTACCCACGGTCGGTGAATCGATCACCGAAGTGTTCATCGGCGCCTGGCTCAAACAGGAAGGCGACGCCGTCAAACAGGACGAGCCGATCGTGGAGATCGAGACTGACAAGGCCACGCTGGAAGTGCCCTCGCCCGTGAGCGGCAAGCTGGTCAAACAGCTGAAGGCACCCGGCGACAGTGCAACGATCGACGAAGTCATAGCCCACCTTGAAGAAGGTGCAGCCGAGGAAGCCGCACCCGCAGCGGCCGGGGCCGAGAAGAACGATGCTGAAGCGTCCGCGGACAGCAAGCCGCACCCGCAGCCGACGGCGACCAACCCGAGCATGAGCAGCAGACACGTGATGCCCGCTGCGGCCAAGCTGGCGGCAGAGAGCGGCGGCGAGGCCACAACGGGCGCCGGCCGCGGCC
>CAZBBU010000360.1:0-2247 GCA_964489965.1 uncultured bacterium | reverse complement strand
CGTGACCGTGTTCTGTTCTCCCGACAGTACGGCCCGCCAGGCGCTCCAGCCTTCTTCGCACACGGCGTCCCTGAGTTCAAGGCCAAGCTGGCCGGCGGCGTACGACATCATGCGGTCGACATTGCAGACTTCCGTTCCATCCACCGAACCGATGTGCACCAGATACGAATCCATGCAGTGTTTCTCCCTCTTCCGAACGGGAAGCATTCACGGCGAAGATCGCCACGACTGCCCCGCTGGAAGTGAGTATAGCCACAGCTCCGAACGATTCCCGGGCAATCATCACCAAATTTGGATGCTGCTAAGATACGGGCGGCGGGAGGTGACATACCGCCTCTGACCCACGGCCCGCCAAGGCCGCCTGGTCGGTGGAGACCTCATGCCTGCCAAGCTGCTCAGTCACATCCTCTTTCAGTTCTTTCTGCTGGCCGCACAGGCCGGCTGCCTGCTGCTGCTGACACTCGCCGGATACGGTCAGAATCCACCGGCGGCCCTGCAGATACCGACGATACTGTTCTTCGGCGCGGTACTGTCCGGTCCGCTCCACTCGCTGTCACGGGACCGCAGCAGAAGCTGGCTGCTGACAGGCTCGTCTGTGGCGGCCGTCGCGGGCCTCGCGTTGGCGCTGCTGCTCAACAGCCAGTCTCCCGAGTGGACGGCCAGCTGGCTGCTCGCCCCCGCTACGGCACTTGCCATCACCCTGGCCCTGCGCCCGCTGCCGAAGTCCCGCGGAGACATGTTCTCCGCCATGACCGTCTACGCCGCCTGCACGGTGCTGGCCAATTACACGCTGGACTCGTTCCTGCCGCTTGGTGACTTCTTCCTGGTGAACGTCGGCACCTTCTTCTTCGGCGTCACTTTCACGCAACGCGACCGCGTGCACCAGTACGGCAGACTCAACGTGTACCTGATGATCGCGTTTGCGGCACTGGCCAACGTGGTCATGTCACTGGCGGTGGGCACGCCCATCCGCTACGTGGTGGTTGCTTTCATAGCCATACTCGTGGCCGAGACCACTGACACCGAGATCTATCAGCGCCTGCTGCACCTGCCCTGGCTGGCCCGCGTGGCCAGGTCAAACGCGGTCAGCGCCCCGCTCGACACGATTCTGTTCACACTCCTGGCCTTCTGGGGTGAGACGTTCGCCACTGCCGACTGGCTCACCCAGGTGATAGTTACCGACATCATCGTCAAGTACCTGGCCAGCATCCTGGTGGCACTGGGAGTCGTGGGTTGGCTGCGACGCGCTTCCGCACGGACCGCCCACTCCGCGTCATGGAACCGCTGAAACAGGCAGCAGTGCAGTAGACTTAGCTCATGCAGCGTACCCGTGCTGAACTCGAAGCGATGCCGACTGAGGACCTCGTCAACCGGATTCTGGAACTTCAGGACATGTTGCGCGAGGGCCTGGCCGTGCGCGACTCATTGCACGCCGTGCTGAACATGGTGCTAAAGGCCAAGACTGACGAGGTCGGCAGGTTCGCCGAGGCGGATGAACGCACACTGGATCCCGAGGAACTTGAGCTCAAGCAGGCCTGGGCCGCTGCGCGCCACGCCGTGTCCAATCCCCGCGGTCTGGTCCGCAACAAGGACCAGGTCAGCTGATTCAGCTGGCGAACGCCTCCGCCAGCAGCCGGTAGGAACGCAGCCGTGCCTCGTGGTCGGCGATGTGTGAAGTCACTATCAGTTCGTGCACACCGAAGCGCTCCGAGAGTTCCAGCAGCTGCTGCCGCACTTCCGCCGGATCACCCCATACCAGCATGCCGCGTGACTGCCTGACCAGCTCCCGCTCCTCATCGCTGTACTGATGGGCTGCGGCTTCCTCTGCCGTTGGCAGCAATCCGCGCTGACCGCCACGGATACGCAGCCACATCAGGTCATGTGTGCCGGCCAGGTAGTCGGCCTCTTCCCGTGTGGGCGCGCACACCACTGCCACGCCAAGCATCGCCAGCGGCTCCTTCTGATCCCTGGAGGGCCGGAAGCGGCTGTGGTACGCGTGCAGCGCCTGCGGGGCCGCCTGCGGGCTGAAGTGGTAAGCGAACGAGTACGGCAGCCCCAGATGGGCGGCGAGTTCGGCGCCGAAGTTGCTTGAACCGAGGATCCAGAGCGGTGGCAGCGGTACGTCACCAGGAGCGGCGCGCACGCGGCCCAGCGGGTGGCCGGGCGTCAGTTCCAGCTCGCCGGCGTAGGCCCGGAGGAGTTCAATCTGCTGGGGAAAATCGTCGACAGCCAGCAGCTCGATCAGGC
>CAZBBU010000359.1:0-2255 GCA_964489965.1 uncultured bacterium | reverse complement strand
GCAGCAGCAGGCATTCGCTCACCACGTCGTTCAGCTGCTCGTGGCCCCGGGCGTCCGTCAGGGCGATGACCCGGCCGCCGCGCGCCGTGACTTCCTGGATGTTGGACAGCGTCTTCTCGAACAGCTGGTCGCTCGGCGCCACCACGATCACCGGCGTCTCCTCGTCGATGAGCGCGATGGGCCCGTGCTTGAGTTCACCCGCCGCGTAGCCTTCGGCGTGCAGGTAGGACAGTTCCTTGAGCTTGAGGGCGCCTTCAAGCGCGATGGGGTAGGAGGAGCCGCGCCCCAGGTACAGCACGTCACTGGCTTTGGCGAGGCCGCGCGCCACCCGCTGTATCTCCCCGTCGATCGCGAGCGCCTCACCGAGAAGGCGGGGCACGCCGGCCAGTGCCAGCACCAGCTGCTCCTCCTCGATCGCGGCGAGGGTGCCGCGTGCCCGGGCCGCTTCCAGCGCCAGGCAGGCAAGCACGGCCAGCTGCCCGGTGAAAGCCTTGGTGGAGGCCACGCCGATCTCGGGACCCACCAGCAGCGGCCAGACCGCGTCGGACTCGCGCGCTATCGACGATTCGGCCACGTTCACGACGGCGCAGGCCTTGTGTCCGTTGGCCGTGCAGTAGCGCAGCGAGGCGAGCGTGTCAGCGGTCTCGCCTGACTGGGAGATGAACAGGGACATGCCGCCCGGGTCAAGGGGAGGTTCGCGGTAACGGAACTCGGACGCCACGTCTATGTCCACGGGCAGATTCGCCAGGCTTTCGAACCAGTAGCGGGCGGTGAGACCCGCCAGGTAGGCGGTTCCGCAGGCAGAGATGTTCAGGCGCGTGAGCTGTTCCCATGGCACGGGGCTCGGCTCGGGCAGCCTGGCGGTGCCCTGCGCCAGGTCAAGGTAGTGCGCCAGTGTGTGCGCCAGCACCTCCGGCTGCTCGGCGATCTCCTTGCTCATGAAATGCCGGTGCCCGCCCTTGTCCACCAGGAAGGCGCTGGCGCTGGACTTCATGGCCTGGCGCTCCACCTCCTGGCCGGTCTGGTCGTAGAATGTGGCGCTGCCGCGGCTCAGTACCACCCAGTCGCCCTCATGCAGGTAGGTGATCGTGTCCGTGAACGGTGCCAGTGCGATGGCGTCCGAACCCAGGTACATCTCACCCTTTCCGTGACCGACCGCCAACGGGCTGCCGCGGCGGGCACCGATCAGCAGGTCCTCATGCCCGGCGAAGACGATGGCGAGTGCGAAGGCGCCCTCGAGCCTGGCAAGGGCCGCCTGTACCGCCTGCTGCGGGCTGGCGCCGTCCGCGAGCTCCAGGTCGATCAGGTGCGTGACCACCTCGGTGTCAGTGTCGCTGTTGAAGCGGCTGCCACGGGCGAGAAGTTCGCCGCGCAGCTGGCGGTAGTTCTCGATGATTCCGTTGTGCACCACGGCCACCCGGTCGGTGGCGTGCGGGTGGGCGTTCTCCTCGGTGGGGGCACCGTGGGTCGCCCAGCGCGTGTGGCCGATGGCGGTGCGCCCTGGGAGTGGTTCTGCTGCCAGCCGTGCCTGAAGGTTGCCCAGTTTGCCCTCGGCCCGCTGGCGGCTGATTCCACCGGCACTGAGCGTGGCTATGCCCGCAGAGTCGTAACCCCGGTACTCGAGGCGCTTCAGTGCGGTCAGGGCTTCTTCGGCGGCGGGCCTGTCCAGCAACAGGCCGACTATTCCGCACATGTCATCGCGTCCTCTCGCATCCGTTCTCCTTCATGTTTCCGGTCTAGGGTCAGTATCTTAGCGCGTCGGGCCGGATCGTGCCGGGGGTAAAGTTGAGCCGTGGACCTGAGCAGCCTCGAACCCCTGGACGGCTCGCGCCTGCTGGATCCACTTGAAGCCGCCAGGTACGTCCTGGGCGCTGTGATCAGGCGCAGGCTGCCGGACGGACGGCTGCTCGCTGCCCGGATAGTCGAGGTGGAGAGCTACTTTGAGGCTGATCCTGCCAGTCACACATACCGGGGTCCCAGCAGCCGGAACGCCGCGATGTTCGGTGAGCCGGGGCATGCGTACATCTACCTGAGTTACGGGATTCACTGGTGCCTGAACGTGACCGCGGGGCCCAGCGGCACGGGTGCGGGAGTGCTGGTGCGGGCCGTGGAGCCGCTCGAAGGTGTGGAGGTCATGCGTGAGTTGCGGGCGATGCCCGTGGAGCGCGAACCACTGCTGACCAACGGCCCGGACAAACTGACACAGGCGCTGGGTATCGACCAGTCGCTCTACGGTCATGACCTGCGGCTGGAGC
>CAZBBU010000358.1:0-2260 GCA_964489965.1 uncultured bacterium | reverse complement strand
ACGAAGTCCTGCAGGCTGAGCGTGAGGGGTGAAGCGGCCGCTTCGAGCAGGTCGCCCTGCACAGCGGTTTCGGGAACGGTTTCGAGATCGAGGGACATGGTGATGCTCCAAAGCAATGGGGCATGCACCTCCCCCACGGGGCGGTGACATGCCCCTGGGTGGGAAGAAAGAAGCGGCGCGAGGCCGCTGGATGCGGATCAGTATTCGCTGGGCAACAGCAGCGTGGTGACGCTGCGATCCCATTCGGTGATGATCCAGAGCTTCAGGTCGCGCGTGACCTGGTAGGACGAGAACAGACGATCCTCGCCAGACTTCAGCGCGGCGTCGTTCTGCCGCCGATCGCTGTCGCTCAGGTCGCCCCATTCGCCATGAAGATGGCGGCTCAGGTACGGCGTGGGGTTGAGCCGGCCCTGTCGGACCAGCTCGTCGACGCCGGCGGTCATGACCACCTGCCCGGGCGAAAAGCGTGCTTGTGGCGCGAGGTTGAGGACTGCGAGTGCCATGGTGGTTTCTCCTTCTGGAAGAAGGGGCCACGGCACCCCATCGGGGCAACGTGACCCCGGTGGGTGGATGAAAGCGACGGCGAACCGTCAGGGAACAGCGATCAGCGGATGGTCAGCACTTCGCCCCACGTGGGCGAGCCCAGCGTCAAGTCCCATGCACGAATGACCGGCACGAACTTGTCGGTGAGGATGCGCGTCTCGGCCACGGAGCCGTCGTCGCGTTCGGTGTATTCCGTCTGGAGGGTCTTCTCCTTGTGGGTATCACCTTTGACGACGAGCACGCGCCCGCTCTTGGACTTCACTACGCCAGAGATCGCGCCTGCGGCCAAGGCCAAGGCGAGATGCCAGTGCGACAAGGCCCGCGCGGGCGGACGCAGCGATTGCTGCGCGGCGCCCAGGTGCGTATCGAGCGCCGGCCAGAGACCTTGCAGCCGGCCGACTTCATCGGCGAACTGCTCGGGCTCCATCGTTACGCGATAGAAGTGCTCCGGCTCGGCCGGGCTGGCAGGGACGGTGTACGGCAGGAACGGCCATTCGAGCGGCAGTTCCTCGGCTTCGGCGTCACCCTGTCCGATCTGCAGCAGCAGACCGCGCAAGGACTTGGCCGACTCCGACGCCTGGTCGCGTTGACGAATCCTGCGACCGAAGATCACCACCTGCTTGAACTGCGTTTCCACCGCACGGTAGATGCGCAGGTCGGCGAAGTGGCGCGTCAGCCATCCGACCAGCTCGGCGTCGAGCACGTAGGACGGCACGATGAAGATCAGCACGCCACCGTACTGCAGCAGCGGCAGCGCGCGCTGATAGAACAGCTTTTCCAGCCGCGCACGGCCCTGGCCCTGATAGCCGATGTTGCCGTTCACGTCCTTGCTCAGGTCGCCATAGGGCGGGTTGAGCCACAGCAGGCCGAAGGACTGGCGCGAGATCAGCGTGTCCATCAGGTCACCGTGGATGCAGCGATCGACCAGTTGCCGTGCGTGGCGGGCACGCTCGGCGTCGTACTCGACGGCGAAGGCCTGGACCTGCTCGCGCCCGAGGGCGTGGGCGGCTTCGGCGATCGCCACGCCTTCGCCGGCGCAGGGATCGAGGATGGACATGGCGCCGGGAGACGGCGCCAGCGCGGACAAGGCCCGCTCCAGCGTCGGCTCGTCGGTGGGGAAGTAGCCGTTACGAATGAAATTGCGCGCCAGGCGCGGAAACATGAGTGCCATGGATTTCTCCTGATGATGGATGAGGGAAGGCGGGCACGCGCGGCGCGCATGCCCGTGGGGATGGCTCACGCCACACGCCGAAGCGGTGCGTTCGCGGCCAGTTCGTACTGCGTGGCGCCGAGGGTGCCGTTGCGGATCAGCTCGCCCAGCGCCTTCGTCAGCGCCGGGACATCGAGGGCCAGCCGATGGCCTTCCAGCGGCCCGAGGGCCAAGGGAAGACCGGTCAGCATTCGCCGTGTCTGCAACAGCGCCAGCACGGTGTCGCGCCAGTGGTCGAGCAGTGGCAGCGGGCAGGTCTCCTGCACCAGCGTCCACAGCCGGTCGAGCCGGTGAGCGGAATCCCTGGGCAGAAGCGCCAGCGCGCTGGCGTTGGCCTTGTCTGGCTTCACGCAGCGACGATCGAACAGCCACAGATTTGTCAGCGAACCGAACAGCGTTCGCCGATAGGCACGGGTGATGCGCTTTTCCAGGTTCTCGACGTTGCCGACGAAGACCGGGATGGATGCGCCCTGCTCGGTGATGACGTGGAACTGGTCCAGCCCCTGT
>CAZBBU010000357.1:0-2275 GCA_964489965.1 uncultured bacterium | reverse complement strand
GCCAGTTCTGTATCAATCTGAGCCAGTTCCTGCCGCAGGCGGTCGTTCCAGTCCTGCAATGGCCGCAGCGTCCGCTGCCGGTCCCATTCCACCAGCTCACGGGCCACGGAGTTGACGATGTTGGTCGCCAGCTGCGGACTCTGCGCCTGGTAGCTGACGCGCACGACGCTGGACTGGAGCTGGTTGTCACTCTCGACCCGCAGGCGCAACAGGAGTTCGTGGTCATCAGGCAGCGGCGCTCCGCCGGGATTCCAGCCGGCTTTGACGGCGTCAAGAACGGGTCCGTCCACTACCGCTGCACGGTACAGGGTGGGATCCAAGCTGCCCGGGACCACGCCCTGCACTACGCTGGGCGCCTGGTCCTGCCGCACTGACAGGAGGTAGGCGGAGGCGGTCCATGTGACCGGCCGGTCGCGGTTGAAGAGCCACACGGCCCCTGCCGCCAGGGCGGTGCACAGGATGGCCCAGGGCAGACCACGGATGATGAAGCCGTAGAAGTCCCGCAGTGGGATCTCGATGAAGGTGCTGGTCCCGCTTTCGCGCATGCCGTTCAGTTTCGGTTGCCCATGAATTCCGGCATGGTGGCGTGGCCTTCGGCGCTGACGCCATCACGTCTGATTACGGCCAAAAAGGTCTGGAAGATGATCCTGGCATCGAGCCAGAGGCTGTGGTTATCCACGTACCAGACGTCCATGGCGAAGCGTTCGTCCCAGGAAACAGCGTTGCGACCGTTGACCTGCGCCCAGCCGGTGATGCCGGGCCGCATCTCGTGGCGCCTGGCCTGTTCCGGCGAGTAGCGGTCCAGGTAAGCGGTGATGAGCGGACGCGGGCCGACCAGGCTCATCTCGCCCTTCAGCACGTTCCACAGTTCAGGCAGTTCGTCCAGGCTGGTGGCGCGCAGCATGCGACCGAAGCCGGTGAGGCGTTCGGCGTCCGGCAGCGGCTTGCCGCTTGAATCCTTCGCGTCACACATGCTGCGGAACTTCACCAGTGTAAAGGGCTTGCCGTTCAGGCCGGGCCGGACCTGCCGGAACAGCACAGGTCGGCCCAGATTGATGGCTACGAGGACGGCCGTGCAGGCCAGGATGGGGGACAGCAGGATGAGAGCTGCTGAGGCCACGAGTATGTCCAGGGTGCGCTTCAGCATCAACCGCAGTCTAGCGGTTCCTGTACCAGCGCGAGTCTTCACGGAGCAGTCCTTCCGGGTTGAACGGTGCCGGCTGGAAGTTCAGGCTCTGGGCGCTCAGGCTGCAGGCTGGGCGGCCCTGGGCGATGTCGGCTGCTTCGACGATGGCTCCGCGCCCTGCCAGCGTCGCCAGATCAGCGTCCAGTTCCGGGGATCCCACGTCCAGGCAGTTCTCGCCCAGGGCGACGTGGCTGCTGAACAGTCCGTTGACGGGCATCACTACCAGATTCGGTGGAAACTCGCCCGTCCCGGGGAAGTAACGCTCCCAGTAGTACGGTTCGGCGCTGCTTGGCAGTGCGGTATTGGCTGCGAGTGGTGCGATGTCGCTTATCCGGTTGGTGTCAAGCCTGGCGGTGGACAGTTGCGCCAGGTCCTGCAGGCTGCTCACGTCACTGATGAGGTTCTGGCTGGCGAACACCAGTTCCAGCTGATCCATGCCTGCGTTGATGGGCGAGATGTCGGTGATCTCGTTCACGTGGATGACCAGGCTCCTCAGCTGGGTCATGTTCTCGATGCCGGTCAGGTCCTGAAGGCAGTCGCTGGGCCGCGGTCCATCCATGACCCGGCAGTTGTTGTAGAGCCACAGGTGTTCCACGTTGATGAGTCCGGCCAGGGGCGTCAGGTCCTTGACGTGGTTCTCACTCAGGTAAAGGATGCGCAACTCCGTGAGTCCAGCGAGCGGTGTGACGTCTTCGACTTCGTTCTGGTAGAGGCCCAGCACCTGCAGGTTGGTCAGGCCGGCCAGGGCGCTTATGTCACTTATGCGGTTCTGGTCCAGGTTCAGTTCCTGCAGGGAGGTCAGGCCGCTTAAGCGGCTGATGTCCTCGATCTCGTTGCACATGAGTTCCAGGCGCAGCAGTGTGCTCAGGTGCTGAATGCCCTCGAGTGACTGCACGATCGGGTCTTCGGTCTGGTTGCAACGGTTGATGATGATGGCGTTGTGCTGCTCCATCAGGCCGTACTCATCCGACGGGGTGGGTACAGGGGTGAAGTAATCCTGCTGCACCATGCCGCAGCGCAGGACTCCGTCACCCGGGTCCAGGTCAGTGTTGCTGTAGATGCGCCAGACGGCTGCCTCGAGCACCGGGT
>CAZBBU010000356.1:0-2285 GCA_964489965.1 uncultured bacterium | reverse complement strand
GCTCGCGATCGCAGCGAATCGGCCACTCATCTGGAATGCCAGGTCCCTGAAGTCGGGATTGAGAAGTGCGTTCGGCAACGTCATCCAGCCATCGGCCGGCCTTTGATTCTGGTAGATCATGCCTACCGATGCTTGTTCAGCTGCCTGCCACCGGTACCAACGATAGGCGCTGGTAAGCGGCCCGGGAAACTCCGGGGCCACCACCAGCCAATATCTGCCAGGTTCGAGCGCGAGAGGGCCTTCTTCCAGCTGTGCCAGATCCAGCGCCAGACCGAAGTCCCAGGCGCCAGAGCCCAGCTCGAGCGCCCCACCCTCATAGGCCCAGATTGGACCGTCTGTCGCGCCGACCGCGTTGTGGGGAAGACCGGCCGGTTCGTTCCCGTGAGCTTCAGCAACGGATGCGTTCGCAAAGATGTACCAATGGATGGTTGTAAGTGCGGTGACATCGGTTCCCACAAGGAAGCCGTCTACGAAGATGTATTCGAGTTCGACCGGTTCGGTGATCGTGAAGTCGGCAATTGAGAAGTAACCTGCCGCAGTATCACTGCTGACAGAACTTACGATGCCGGAAGTCCCAACCGGAAGCTGATTCCAGAGGATCGCGCGGCCACGTGGTTCCGGCTTCGGGTGATGGAAGATGACGGCGATGGGAGACGACAGGAGTGCGCTGCCGTCGACCGTGGCGCTGACCAGGGCCACACCTGGCTGGCTGGCGGTGAGCGTGGCGCTGAAGGTGCCATCCCCATTGTCGGTGACCTGCCCGACATCGCCATGGTCAGTGGTGATTTCGACAGTGGTGACGCTGCCAGTGAACAGGTCCGAGTAATCGTCACGAAGTTCCACGGTCACGACTGTGGAGCCGCTGCCGTCAGCCAGCACCACTTGCTGTTCCGCGGATAGCAAGGTCGACCAGCGCAGGCTCGGTGCGCTGCTGACTGCGGGCGAGGCTCCCACTGCCGCGTCAAGCTGGATTCTGGGAGTGACCCGGCCTCCGGCACCGGCTCTGTTGTCCGTGATCGGCTGGCCCGTAGAAGCCAGCATGCTCAGAATCTGGCCCACCGAATAATCGGGCTGTGACTGCCTCAGCAAGGCCCATGCGCCCGCGACGTGCGGCGCCGCCATGGAGGTACCGTTATAGGACTGATAGGCACCGGGCAAGACTGATGACATGATGCCTGAGCCCGGCGCGAACAGGCGCACATAGTCGGAGTTGTTGCTGAACCAGGAAACACCGTCAGACATGGTGGATGACCCGACGCTTACCGAAGTGGAGATGCAGGCCGGACTGCTGATGCCCATCACTTCACTATCGTTGCCTGCAGCGATGATGGTGGCGATACCTTCGGCGCGCAGCGCGTCGATCACGGGCTTGCGGGGATCCAGATCACAGGTGGCGGTGTAGTAGCCTCCACCCAGACTCATGTTGGCGGCAGCGATCGGTGTGGTGAAATCGGGGTACTCGTCCACCAGTCCGGCATTGAGGTCCAACAGGAACTCGAGTGCAGCGATCTGGTCCGAACTGTAGGATAAGACGTCACCGCCGAAATCGGCGAACACCTGAATGGCGATGATCGAGGCGCCCTTCGCCACGCCGTTGAGTGTGCTGCCGTCACCGTCTGGCGTGGCCGCACCGGCGGCGATGCCGGCGACGTGTGTGCCATGGGAACAATAGGCCGGGTCATCACATCCTGTTGCACTTTCGGGTCCCACTTCCGTGTTCTCGCCACTCGGGCAGAGACTGTCAGAGACTCCGGTAACCGAAGTGCTGAAGCAGGCCTCGACTACCGTCTTGCCCTGCAGGAACGGGTGGTCAACCTCAACGCCGCTGTCCAGAATCGCGACCGCCCAGCCGCTGCCGTCGAAACCATCGTCTGCCCAGACATCATCTGCTCCGATGAGCGGAATGCTCTCGTCAAGCAGCGGACGGCTCAGTTCGTCCTTCACCACCCGGACGACCGCCGGGTCCCCAAGCAGGCGCACCAGTGCACTCAGGTCCACCGTCATGGCCACAAGCGGCATGGTCCTGAGCCTGCGGATGCTGCTGGCGTCAGTGGCGGCGAAGCCCTGCTGCAGGAAATCGTCCAGGAACACTTCCTGTGCACTGGCGATGGCCGCCCGCTGGTCAGTGACCGCAGTGGCGCTGAGGAGAGATTCGGGTTTGACAGGGGCATCGAGTTCCACGATGACCCTTACCAGCTCGCCTGCGGCAGTAAGCCGGAGCAGCTCTTCGGTCTCATCCGCACCAGCCGCAGCCAGGCCGGAAAGCGGACCGTCCGGCGCGAACA
>CAZBBU010000355.1:0-2298 GCA_964489965.1 uncultured bacterium | reverse complement strand
GCTGACTTCCGGGTCGAGGTCGCCGAGGTGGACGAAACCCCGGTTGAGAACGAGGACCCGGTCGAACTCGCCTTGCGCCTGGCCAGAAGCAAGGCAAGCGCTGTTGCCGCCCGCAAGCCCGGCTTGCCGGTACTCGCGGCAGACACCGTGGTGTCACTGGACGGCCAGCTGCTGGCCAAACCCGCCGATGCCACCGAGAACGTGACCTTCCTGCGCAGGCTGTCGGGCGCGTCCCACCAGGTGGTGACCGGCCACGTCCTGCTTCATGGCGACACCGAAGCGGCGGAGGCCCCGGTAACCACTGTCACCTTCCGGCAGCTGGACGAAGCCGAGATGCAGCGCTATGCGGCTACGGGTGAAGGCCTGGACAAGGCCGGCGGTTACGGCCTGCAGGGACTGGGTGGCGTACTGGTCGAATCACTGTGCGGGTGCCACACCAACGTCATCGGCCTCTCCATTCCCGCCGTCCTGCGACTGTTCTCGAGGCTGGAGGTCCGGGTTGCCTAGCCTGCAGCGTGCCTGGTTCACCTTCCTGGCATTGGGTCTGCTCACCCTGATAGCGAGCGGGCTGATCGGCCAGCCGCCCGCCTCGCTGACCGCCGTGGTGGCACTGCCCCACAACCTGCTGCACCGCGTGGGAGCCAACCTGAGGATCACCGCGCAGACGCTCGCCGACCGGACCGACCTGCGCCAGGCACTGAGCGAGGCCCAGGCGGAGATACATCAGCTGGAACGCCAGAACCGCGAGCTGAGCCTGTCAGTTGAACAGCTCACAGAAGTGCTGCAGATTCAGGCCGACCAGTCCCCGGGTGTGGCGCTGACCGCGCAGGTGACCGGGGTCAGCAGCAGCTCGCTGCTGTCACGTCTCACGCTGGGCAAGGGCAGTGCCGATGGAGTGATGGTGAACATGATCGCCACCGTTCCGCAGGGGCTCGTCGGCATGGTCGTCGACGTCAGTGGTGGCAGTTCAGTGGTGCGCGCGGTGACGGACCCGCAATCGCGCATCGGCATAACCGTTCGCGGTCGGGGCGGTCAGGGAGTGGCTCTCGGACTGCCGGGCGGCCTCATCCGGGTCACCGACTTCATCGAAGCGGAACCGGTGCAGGTCGGCGACCTGGTCGAGACCAGCTCCATAGGTGGACTCTACCCGCGCGGGGTGATGGTAGGCACGGTCGTGGAGGTGCCCGAACGGGACCCCAACGGCCTGCGGCGCACCTTCACCGTGGAGCCGGCCATAGACATGTCGACGCTGCTGGAAGTGGCCCTGATCTCGCCCCAGTGACGTGACTGCCTCAGGCAGGCTTGACCACGAAGTTCACCAGCCTGCCCTGGACCACGATCTCACGCACGATCTGCATCCCGTCCAGATGACGCGCCACGTTCGGTTCGGCACGCGCGGCAGCAAGCACCACATCCTTGCCGGCCTCCGCAGGCACCTCAATCTGGCCGCGCACCTTGCCGCTCACCTGCACGGCCATGGTCACAGTGTCACTCACCAGTGCCTCCGGGTCGTGAACCGGCCAGGCCTGCAGGTGCACCGATTCTTCGTTTCCGAGCCGGTGCCACAGCTCCTCGGCGATGTGCGGCGTGATGGGGGCGAGCATGAGCAGCAGCGAGCGGATGGCTTCCTGCCACTCAGGCTGCCCGAGCATGTCGGGGGTCCTGGCACGGCTGATGGCGCTCTGCAGAGTCATCAGTTCGGCGATGGCGGTGTTGAACGAGAACGCCTCCATGTCCTGGGTGACCTCGTTGATGGCGTGATGAGTTGCGCGCCGCAGGTCCCTGCGTGCGGCTTCCACGTCGGCCTGCTGGCCCTCGGGAGCGGTGAGCAACAGGTTCCAGACCCGGTTCAGGAAGCGCGAGATGCCCTCGATGCCGCGCGAGTTCCAGGGTGACCCCTGATCCCACGGTCCCAGGAACATCATGTAGGCACGCACCGTGTCCGCGCCGTAATCCCTGACCAGGTCATCCGGATCGACCACGTTGCCGCGTGACTTGGACATCTTCTCGTTGTCTTCGCCCAGGATCATGCCCTGATTGCGAAGCCGCCGGAACGGTTCGCCATGGCTGATCAGGCCGAGGTCACGGATGACCTTGGTGAAGAAGCGGCTGTAGAGCAGGTGCAGGATGGCATGTTCACTGCCGCCGGTGTAGGTGTCAACCGGCGTCCACTTTGCGGCCAGTTCGCTGTCAATCGGCCCGTCTGTCTTGTCCGGTGACAGGTAACGGAACCAGTACCACGAGCTGTCCATGAACGTGTCCATGGTGTCCGTTTCACGGCGCGCGTGCCCGCCGCAA
>CAZBBU010000354.1:0-2335 GCA_964489965.1 uncultured bacterium | reverse complement strand
CGCGTACTGCTTCATCACTGCAGTGACACTGTCGATATGGCGCTTGGCTTCGGCTTCCGGATCGACCTCCAGCCCCCACAGGTTGGCGCTCAAGGCGGTAACACGATCACCGATATCACGGGCGAAGGCGTCGCCCAGGGAGTGGGCCGGATCGGTGGAGACGATCAGGCAGCGGCGGCCGCGGCGCGCAGCGAGCACACCCAGCGCCGATGCAACGGTGGTCTTGCCAACGCCTCCCTTGCCACCGACAAACAGCAGGCGGCGATCGGTGAGGTTCTTGAGAGATGGGGAGTTCATCATTAACAGCAGCGGAAGCCGTCGAGCGGGGAGCGTTCCATGCCCATGCGCTTGTGCCAGTCATGGAAGCGCTCCAGCAGCAGTGGCTGAAGCTCCAGCGTGTAGTAACCGGCAGGGCTAGGCACGCCCATCATTTCAGCGAAGACCAGCAGCATGAAGAGATCTTCCTCGTCCCGCCGCGCCCGCGCGATGGCCGAGCGGTAACGGACCGAATAGACCTCCTCGGCAAACTGCTGGGCCTGGCTGAGCCAGGCCCGCAGTCGTTTCAGTCTCGACGGACTGTCGTCGGTCATGACGCCTGCGTCTGCGCCTCGCGAGCAGCGCGATTCTCACGCAACTGCTTGGCCAGCGTCGAGGCGCTCTCCAGCAGCACCAGGATGGCCGCGACCAGGATGATCAGGTCAAGCGTCAGCAGGAACCAGTTGCCGTCCTTGTAGAACCCGACCAGCTGGATCAGCAGCGCGCTGATGGTCATCACCAGCAGGAAGCTCAGCGGCGCCAGGGTGTACCACATCGGCCGGCCGAGGCGGACCAGCATCACCGTGACCACCAGCAGGGTCAGACCGGCCAGCAGCTGGTTGGTGGTGCCGAACAGCGGCCAGATCAGCAGGCCGCCGCTGCCGTCCAGGCCGCCGGCGCCGAAGGCGAGACCCATGCAGGTGCCGACCGCCACCAGGGTCGCCACCGTGCCGTTCTTGAGGAACGGCAGATTATAGATCTCACCCCACTCCTGCATGATGTAGCGCTGCAGGCGCACGCCGGTATCCATAGTGGTGCCGGCGAACAGGATCGCCATGACGGTGAGCAGGGTTGCGGCAATGGCATCGGATACGCCCAAGCCAGCAGCCACGATAGCGGCACCACCTTGCACGAAGGCGCCAACGCCGCCAGCACCGAACTTGCTGTAGAGCGCTTCCCACTCGCCCAGGGTGGCAAAACCGGCAGTCGCCGCCAGGATCGCCGAAAGAGCCAGGAGGCCTTCGCCGATGGCACCAAAGAAGCCGACGAAACGAACATCGGTCTCCTTGTCGATCTGCTTGGAGGTAGTGCCGGAAGAAACCAGGCCGTGGAAACCGGAGATCGCCCCGCAGGCGATAGTCACTAACAGCAGCGGCAGCAGCGACGGCGTACCGGCCGGTACATTGCTGTTGAACATCGGCGCCACCACGGTCGGATTAGCGACCAGGATCGCCAGATAGAGGATGCCCAGGCCGATGAACAGCTGCACGCCATTGATATAGTCGCGTGGCTGCAGCAGCACCCATACCGGCAACAGCGAAGCGATGGCCGCGTAGACGAACAGGATCACGATCCACTGCGCATTCGCCGGCAGCCCAAACATCTTCTCGGGCAACGTTACCGGGACGCTCGGACCGATGATGATCAGGCCATAGAGCGCAATCACACCGATTATGGTCACCCAGAGCAGGCTCAGCTTGTAACGGTAGATCAGCTGACCAATCACCAGGGCCACAGCGATGGCACCCCAGACCGGCACCACTGAGGACGGGAACTGGATCAGCAGCCGAGCGATCACGACCCCGAATACGGCGTTGACCATCAGCAACACCAGGAAGATCACGATCATGAACAGGCTGCGTGCCCGTGCACCAACCACGTCGCCGGTTACGGCACCGATCGAACGGGCGCGATTCCGGACGCTAGACCAAATGGCACCGGCATCGTGCACGCCGGCAAAGAAGACGGTGCCCAGAACGACCCAGAGGAAAGCCGGAAACCAGCCCCAGATAACGGCGATGGCTGGCCCGACGATCGGCGCTGCACCCGCCACTGACGAGAAATGATGCCCCCAGAGGATGTAACGGTTGGTCGGGACGAAATCGACCCCATCCTCGAATTCATGCGCCGGGGTACGGAAATTAGGATCGAGACCGAAAACCCGCTCGGCTATGAACTTGGAGTAGATGAAATAGCCAAGGGCCATGGCCCCGATGCCCAGCAGCACGACGACTACTGCGCTCATGGGATCCCCTCCTTATTCTGGTTGACCCATCGACAGTATAAGGGCTTCCCCGAG
>CAZBBU010000353.1:0-2349 GCA_964489965.1 uncultured bacterium | reverse complement strand
CTTCAGACTGATCTGGCGAGGCGGCCGGGGCCGTACCCGGTCACCTCGCTGCCGTATCGGCCCGCATTCGGCTGTATCGGCGCATGCTCTTGACGAATACCGCATACCGGGGTATCTTGTATTTATTGAACGCGCCACAGGGCGCGATTTTTTTTGAGCCTTCCGAGACGTGCCGGTCGCCAACATGGACCGGCACATCCTTATTGTGTGCCTCGCTCTGACAGCCCTCTCCGCCCTCTGCTACCTTGAGCCATGGAACTGAAAGAAAAGGCACTGAGACTGCAGGAGCTCCACCAGGCCCCCGAGATTCTCCGCATGGTCAACGTGTGGGATGCCATTACCGCCAAGGTGATCTCGGACCTGCCCGAAACCCGGGCCATCGCCACCGCAGGCCACTCGATCGCCGCCAGCCACGGCTACAAGGACGGCACCATCCCGCGTGACGAGGCATTCGCTGTCCTGAAACGCATCGTGGCTGCCACCGATCTGCCGGTCACGGCTGACCTGGACGACGGCTTCGGCGACTCCGGCGAGGCCGTGCACATCGCGCTGGACACCGGCCTGGTCGGCGCCAACATCGAGGACCGCCTCAAGCCGCTGGCTGAATCAGTGCGCGTGATGGAGGCCGCCGTCAAGGCCGCTGAATCCGCCGGCATCGCCTTCCAGCTGAACGCCCGCACCGATGCCGTGGTCAAGGGCGGGGACAAGCCGATGCAGGACAAGCTGGCTGATGCGATTGAACGCGGCCGCGCCTACCTGGATGTCGGCGCCGCGCTGGTGTTCGTGCCCGGTGTGCTGGATCGCGAGGCCACCGAGCAGATGGTGGCCGGCCTGGGCCGGGGCAAGCTCAGCGTCATCGGACTGCCGGGAGCCCTGAGCGCCGCCGAGTATGAGGAGCTTGGCGTGGCCCGAATCACCTACGGGCCCACCACCCAGCGGCACGCGCTCACCATGCTCAAGCGCCTGGCCGGCAGCCTCTACGCTGATGGAGTGATTCCACTGGATGACGAGGCGCTGAACTGACATCTGCTGCTGGTTGCGTCCGGTGTTGAACGCGGGCACGGGTCTGTAGTACACTCACAAGGCTGTACGCTCGCCGGGGCTAAACCGGCACGACCAAATCGACCGGGACAGACCAGCCCGCAGCCCAGCCAGGAGATAGACCATGAAGTACAACAAAGGCGCCATTTTGCGCTCGATCGACCAGCCAAGCCTTCGTGATGACGTCCCGTCGTTCGACACGGGTGACACCGTACGGGTTGACTACCGGGTTGTGGAAGGCAATCGCAGCCGCATCCAGGGATTCGAAGGCGTGGTGATCGCCCGCAAGAACGGCAAGGGAGCGAGCAGCACCATCACCGTCCGCAAGGTCAGTTCCGGTGAGGGTGTGGAGCGCATCTTCCCGGTGCATTCGCCGCTCATCAGCAAGATCGAAGTCGTGCGTCGTGGCCGGACCCGTCGTGCCAAGCTGTACTACCTGCGTGACCTGCGCGGCAAGGCCGCTCGCCTCAAGACGGACATCGGCCGTCAGGAGCAGGACCGCGCCGCGGCCAAGGCGATCAAGGATGCCCGCAGCGCGGCAGCCGAGCAGCCGTCTGAGGCAGCCGGGGAGTAGAACGTAATCTCATCCAGGCCGCCGGGCCGGACTCAAAGTCATGAGTCCGGCCCGGTTCGCTTTCTGGGGCCCGGCGTGTTGCCTTAACAATGAAGGTATGCTATCTTCTGTGAATCCGGCGATTCCATTGGAGGAAGAGATGGCCAACGCACCTGCAATCGACCACTACCGTCACTTCACTGAGAACTGGCTCGGGCATCGCAAGCTCACGCGCCGCATCGTCGAGACAGTTCCTGAAGGGGACCTCTTCAGCTTCTCGGTGGGTGGCATGCGCACACCGGCGGAACTGGCCCATGAGATCCTGGAGTCCGCCAGGACGGTCGTCACCGGGGTGGCAACCGGTGATTTTCCGGACTACCGGATGGAGAGCCCCTACAAGGACAGGGCCGCCCTGCTGACTGCCATGGACGAAGAGTTCGCGGCCCTGGAGAAGGGATTGCGGTCTGTCACTGAGGCCCAGCTGGCCACGGAGTTCTCGACCTTCGGTGGCAGTTACACCGGAACCGGCATGGAGCAGCTGCAGTACGCCTTCGACAATGAGATCCACCACCGTGGCCAGCTCTACGTCTACCTGCGTGCCCTGGGAGTGGAGCCGGTACCGTTCTGGGATCGCTGATCCGCTCTCCGGCCGCGAGCTAAGTTGACACTGCTTTGCGGCAGGCGGTACACTGGCTTTCGCCCGCGCGAGCGGGTGAGGGCTTGGCGCAGGGAGAAGCTCGGCGCGAAGCGGTCCG
>CAZBBU010000352.1:0-2365 GCA_964489965.1 uncultured bacterium | reverse complement strand
CGCACTGGCGACGCACCTGGAACTCCTGAAGCAGGAGCAGGACCGGCTGGACCGGCAGATCGCTGCGGTCGAACACACCATGAATTCACTGAAAGGACGGGAACAACTCGTGCCAGAGAACATGTTCGACGGCTTCGACCACACGAAGTACAGAAGCGAGGTCGAGGAGCGCTGGGGCAAGGATGCCTACGCCAGATCCGACAGGTGGTGGCGTGACCTGAGCGCCTCCGAGAAGGCGGACTTCAGACGCAACCTGGAGCAGCTCAACAGCGACTGGATTGCCGCCTTTGAAGAGGGCGTGAGCCCGGACTCAGGCAGGGCCCGGGAGCTGTCCCGGCGCCATCTCGAGTGGCTGCGCGCCACGCCCGGCACCCCGGTGGCGTTCGGCGGTTACGTCCGCGGCCTGGCTGACATGTACGTCAGCGACGCGCGCTTCGCCGCGAACTACGGCGGCCAGGAAGGAGCCGGGTTCGTACGTGCCGCGCTGCTCAGCTATCTGGAAGGCTAGACCCGGACCTCCGAGAGCCTGAGTCAGCCTTCCCCGCTCAGCAGCCTGCTGGCCGCCAGGACGTGCTTTCTGAGCACGTCCGCTTTCTCATGCACCTCTTCCACTGACCTGAACTTGATGCCGCGCATGGTCTTGCCGCTGCCGTCCAGGAGACCTTCGGGGTCCTCGAGTTCGGCACCACGCATGATCGCCAGGTTGGCCCAGCGCCTGGCGGGTATGAGTGAGGCCATGCCCCAGCCACCGTAGCCGTACTGGCGCTCACCGTAGCCGGTGAATCCGTCGACGGTATCAATCGAGAACTTTACGTCCGGCAGCACCTCAAGAATCAGCCGGTGCACAGCCAGGTAAGTGTCCTGGATGGCCTGATCGCGCGCAGCAAGCACTTCGCGGATCTGGTCGTCAGTTGGCGATTCGAGATGCGGATGCGTTCTTCCGGAAGCCATGAATCAGCTTAGCGGAACTCACCCGGGACGTTGCAACGTGAAGCTCACAGACCGTCAGTCGAGAACAGGCCCACTATGCGGTGATTGACCTGCTCTTCGCTGTACTCGGGAAACAACGCGGCTTCGGCAACCAGGTCGTAGATCCGGCGCATCGGTTCCCGCGGATCCGCAGTTCGGGCTGACTTGTCCTGCAGCAGCTGCCAGGTGCCCAGCACAAACTCGCGGGCGCCGGCGCCGCTGCTGCTGTTGACGAGCTGCCCGATCCGGGAAACATCCTCGGCAAAGTCCTCACCGAAACGTGTCTGGGCTGTGCCACTGAGCAGCGCGATCTCGGCTTCGTACATGGGACGGAGGCGCTGCTTGTCCACGCCGATCCAGGGTGTTTCCAGGATCACGGGCCTGTCCCTGGCCACTTCGTGATGCACGATGTTGTGCAGGGCCCGGTAGCCGATGTGACCGGCACCGAGCGGCGCGTGTCGGTCCTTGCGGGCCCCGCGCGGGTTCTTGCTGTCGTTGATGTGGAACACCGCAATCCGGTCAAGACCGATCAGCCGGTCGAACTCAGCCATCACGCCGTCAAAGTCATTCACGATGTCGTAGCCCGAGTCATGCACATGACATGTGTCAAAGCAGACGCGCAGACGCTCCGGATTGTCGACCCGGTCGATAATCTCGGCCAGTTCCTCGAAACTGCGACCGATCTCGCTGCCCTTGCCGGCCATTGTCTCCAGTGCGATGTTCACCCTTGCCGGCTGGCTCAGCACCTCGTTCAGCCCCTCGACGATCCTGGCGATGCCGTACTCAGCATCCTTGTCCGTGAAGGCGCCGGGGTGCAGCACGATGCCGATGCCGTCCTGACCCAGGTAATCGGTGCGCATGATCTCACTCTGCAGGAACTCGACCGCCAGTTCGAACACCTCCGGCTTGTACGACGCCAGGTTGATGATGTAGGGCGCATGGACCACGATCTCAGCGATGCCGTTCGCCTTCATGAGCTGCAGGCCTTCGTCCACGAACTGGTTCTCCATCGGCTTGCGCCGTGTGTTCTGGGGTGCGCCGGTGTAGATCATGAACGAGGTGGCACCGTAGCCGATGGCTTCCGTTGCAGCGGTCTTGAGACCGGTACCTGAGAAGGAGACGTGCGATCCGATTTTCACTTGATTTGACTCCTGATTCTGCGCAGCGGCCCTGCAAACTGTTGAGGCCGTTTCCGTGTCTGGAAGCAACGGTATCACGGTGCGCAGCAGGCGGTCAGTTCAGGCGGAAACCGCCGGAACTGGTCTGCACATGCAGTACGGGGCCACCCCTGCCGCGGCTGGCCTGCAACCTGTTGCCACTGGCTGAACTCAGGTTCGGGCCGTAGCGGTCATCCACCCGGATGCTGCCGGAGCTTCCCTGGAAGTCGACCGTGATG
>CAZBBU010000351.1:0-2370 GCA_964489965.1 uncultured bacterium | reverse complement strand
CCCTTCCAGGTGAAGTTCCTCATCGAAGGCGAGGAAGAGATCGGTAGCCCCAATCTGGCGACCTACCTGGCAGAAAACAAGGACAAACTCGCTGCCGATGCCGTCGTCTGGGAGTTCGGTGCGGTCGATTCCGCTGACCGCCCGATGACGTACACGGGCCTCAAGGGCATCATCTCTGCCGAGCTGAGCGTACGCACCGCCAAGCATGACCTCCACTCCGGGTTCTCCCCGGTCATCGAGGGCGCCGCCTATCGTCTGGCAGCGGCGCTGGTCAGTCTGCGCAGCCCTGACGGCCGGGTCCTGATCGATGGTTTCTACGATGACGTACGGCCAGTGACTGCCGCCGAGGAACTCGCGCTGCAGGCACTGCCGCCCGAAGACGAGGAGCTGACCAAGGCCTTCGAGCTTCGCGGCTTCATCGGTGATCTCACTGGCACCGAACTGCATCGCCGCCTCTATCTGGAACCGGCGTTCAACATCAATGCGTTCGAGGCCGGTTACACCGGACCTGGCATCCTCGTGTCACTTCCCGCCACGGCACGGGCGCGCATAGACATCCGGCTGGTGCCGGACCAGGAGCCCCGGCGCGTGTGGGAACAACTTCAGGCACAGCTGGCTGCGAACGGCTATGGCGATGTGGAAATGAAGGTGCTGGACCACTTCGAAGCCGGCGCCCGCTCAGACATAGGGCATGAGTTCGTGAAACTCTCAGTCCAGGCACTGCGCGAGGTGCACGGACAGGAGCCCTCCCTGTTTCCCAGTTCCTTCGGTTCCGGGCCGATGTATCCATTCGTGGAGCACCTGAATGCCCCTATCGCCGGGTTGGGGATCGCATACCCTGGCTCCCGCATCCACGGCCCTGATGAGCATATTCGCCTGCAGGACATAACCCTGGGAATCGCCACGCTCACCCGCCTGTTCGAACTTTACGCAGGTAAGTAGGCAATGCTCAGCTACCTTCTGAGGCGGCTGGGCCTGAGCCTCGTGGTGCTGTTCGGTCTGAGCGTCATCGTCTTCTTTGTGCTCAACCTCTCGGGCGACCCGGTCCTGCTCCTCCTGCCACCAGACGCTCCGGCCTCGGAAGTGGAGGCCTTCCGTGAACGCCTGGGATTGAACGAGCCCTTGCCACTGCGCTACTGGGCGTTCCTTGGCCAGTTGGTGCAGCTCGACTTCGGCGATTCCATCCAGTACCGGGTGCCGGCCCTTGAGTTGGTACTTGAACGCCTGCCCCACACGCTCAGCCTGGCAGGCCTCGCGATCCTGATTGCGGTGGTGCTGGGCGTGCCCGCGGGCGCACTTGCCGCGCTGCAGCGGGGCCGCTTCAGTGACGTGCTGCTTTCCGGAATCGCGGTGCTGGGACAGTCAACGCCCGTCTTCTGGCTGGCAATAATGTCCATTCTGCTTTTCGCGGTGGAACTGGGCTGGTTGCCCGCAAGCGGTTCCAGCACCTGGCGGCACTACATACTGCCATCGGCCACACTGGCGGTGTTCCTGCTCGGCGGCATCGTCAGGGTGAGTCGCACCAGTTTCCTTGAGGTGCTGGCGCGACCCTACATCCGTACCGCCCGCTCCAAGGGCCTGGCCGAACCCGCTGTTGTCTGGCGGCATGCTCTGCGCAATGCGGCGATACCGGTGGTAACGCAGATCGCCCTGCAGGCCCGATATGTCATCGGCGGCTCCGTGATCACCGAGAGCATCTTCTCCTGGCCTGGCCTGGGAAGGCTGCTGGTGCGCGGCGTGTACAGTCGCGACTACCCCGTGGTTGAAGCAGGCGTCTTTGTGATCGCCTTGCTGCTGATAGTCATCAACACGCTGGTCGACATCTCCTACACCTGGCTGAACCCGCGAGTGAGGCTGGGACGATGAAGGGGCGGATGTGGCGTGAACTCCTGCGCAAACCGCAGGCGTTCATCAGTTTTGGCTTCCTGCTGCTCGTCGTGCTCGCCGCCGTCACCTACCCGCTCTGGTACCAGGTCGACCCCATGGAACAGAACCTGATGGGAACGTTGCGGCCACCACTGACAGACGGGCACCTGATCGGCACCGACCAACTGGGCCGGGACCTGCTGGCACGGGTACTGCTGGGCGCCCGGATTTCGCTCATGGTAGGAGGCATCGCTCTGGTGATCTCACTCGTATTCGGCAGCCTGGTCGGCTTGCTGGCCGGTTACTTCGGCGGCTGGATCGACGCGGTCATCACCGGACTGACCGAAACCGTCATGGCGCTGCCTTTCATCGTCCTGGCGATTGCGGTCATCGGGGCTCTGGGTTCCAGCACCCTTGTCGTGATCCTCACGCTGGGCCTGACAAGCTGGGTAGGTTACGCCAAGCTCGTCCGGGCTCGCGTTCTCGAGTTGCGTGAAGAGGAGT
>CAZBBU010000350.1:0-2379 GCA_964489965.1 uncultured bacterium | reverse complement strand
AGCAGCGGCGCGACCAGCCGGTTACTTACGGGCAGCGCAAACAGGGGCAACAGCGGGAGGCAGGCAAGCGCCAGGCAGAGGGCAACGGCCGCTCCGAGTTCAAGTGACAGCGCCTGTTGCAGGTTCCAGGCCAGGGGCAGCCAGGTGGCTGCCGCGGCGAACAGACCGGCGCAAACTGCACCGCACAGCAGCGCCGGCCAACTGCGGACTGTGGACAGGGCAAGGAAACCGAACAGGACACTCATCACCACTGCGGGCACCAGGAATACGACGCTGGCACCGGGCAGGTACTCCATCAGCAGGAAGGAGGCCAGGGCGAACCAGAACCAGACACCGAGTGCCAGTCCCCAGACACCGGCGCGGCGCGCGCCAAGTGTTGCGCTCACGAACAGGGCAGCCATCACCGCGGCGCAGATGGCTGCGAAAGCCCAACCGGGTTCTGCCCACCAGGGAACCATCGCCCCGCTGGTTCTGGGCAGCAGCCAGCTGATCGCCTGGCCCATGCTGGCCGCCAGAAGAAGTGCAGCCAGGCTCAGGGCGGCGCCGGAAAGCATGGCAACTGTAGTGACCAGGCCGCTGCTCAGCAGGCGTGCCGAGGCTACGAACCAGAAGACCAGGGTGGCCAGTGCCAGGTAGAAGGCCCAACCAGCCGGCAATTGCTGGACCGTGCCAGGTGCCGTGGTCATGAACACCGCGTCACCGCTCTGCTGGTTCAGGTCAGTGTTACTGAAGGCTCGGGCTGCGGCCAGCAGATTGTCACCATGATGCTGCAGCGTGGCCAGGCTCAGATTATCCAGGTTGTCCAGGGACGTGTGATAAAGAGCCGAACCTCCAATCGCAGCGAAGTTGAGACCCGGCAACCCGGCCTCACGGTAGACGGAGAAATCAGTGTCATTAGGCAGCAGCCTGTACAGCTCATAGTAGAGCGAGCTGGTGACTGGCCGTCCGGCCTCCTGGGCAAAAGCCGAGATGAGCCAGGCATTGTTCGGACTGGTTTCGAACAGGAGGCTCTGGCCGCTGGTGCCGCGTGCTTCCACGTTCACCACCACGGCAACATCGGTGAATGCAGGATGCTGCGTGAAGCCCTCCGCGCCGAGCAGGCCCACCTCCTCGCCGTCGCTGATTACGAACAGCAGAGTATTGTCACCGGTTGCGTCGCGTTCCAGCCGGGCCACTTCCAGTAGGGCCGCCACACCCGCCAGGTCATCGGCGATGCCTGGTCCCGCGCCCACGGAATCGTAATGGGCGCTGAGCAGCACGGACGGCTGTCCCGAGGTGCCGGGCAGGCGGGCGATCACGTTGCTGACGAAGCCGCATATGGCCCAGGCCTCGCGGCAGGCCAGCGTCTCCTGGACTTCCACGTCATAGCCTAGAGCAGTGAACTCGCTGACGATGCGCTGCCGCAGCGCATCGTTCTCGGCAGAACCTACAGGGTGTGGCTCTTCCGGTCCTGCCAGCCTCTCAAGTACCGCATAAGCATCGCTGGCACGGAAGTCACCCAGTGAATCCGGCTCCGGGGCGGCCAGCAGGAATACGCTGGCCCAGACGGCCAGGGCCAGGCTGGCCAGGCCCAGACCCAGCTGCAGGAGGCTTGACTGTGGTTGCTGCATCACCCGCAAACCTAGCATGTGTGCCTTCGACCAGTTGAACGGCGTGCCCGGCCACTAGACTGGGGCACCTGGAAGTGAGGTCCCTGGCGTGGGGCCGGGAGGAGCGAAGCGGTGGGCAAGACGATTGAACTGGGACTGGACACATTCGGTGACGTAAGCATCCTCAAGGAAGGCGGGGAGGTACCGCAGCACGAGGTGTTGCGCAACGTGGTGGCAGAGGCCGTGCTGGCCGACCGGCTGGGTGTTGACTTCATCGGCCTGGGAGAGCATCACCGCAGGGACTTCGCGATCTCGGCACCGGAGATCGTGCTGGCCGCCATCGCCGGGCAGACAGAGCGGATCCGCCTGGGTTCGGCGGTAACGGTGCTCAGTTCGGACGACCCGGTCCGTGTGTACCAGCGGTTCGCTACCCTGGACGCTGTCTCGAACGGCCGTGCCGAAGTGATTCTGGGCCGCGGCTCGTTCGTGGAGTCGTTCCCCCTGTTCGGCTACGACCTGCGGGACTACGAGCGGCTGTTTGACGAGAAGCTCGAGCTGTTCGCGGAGCTGCTTGAAGAGGGCCCGGTCACCTGGTCGGGCACGACCCGGGCCGGGCTCGAAGAGCAGCACGTCTATCCGAAAACCGAAAGCGGCCGGCTCAAGACATGGGTCGGTGTGGGCGGCACACCGGAATCAGTGATTCGCGCGGCACGCCATGGGCTGCCAATGATGCTGGCCATCATCGGTGGCGACCCGCTGAGGTTTCGTCAGTACGTGGAACTGTACAGGC
>CAZBBU010000349.1:0-2395 GCA_964489965.1 uncultured bacterium | reverse complement strand
CTGATCGAGCCGGAGCAGCAATTGTTTGCGACTGGCGATTGAACCCCTCCTAGTAGAGGGTACCGGTATTCACGACCGGCTGGGTGGCGCGATCCGCGCACAGTACGACCAGCAGGTTGCTGACCATCTGGGCCTTGCGCTCCTCATCGAGTTCGACCACGCCCTGTTCATTCAGGCGCTGCAGGGCCAGGTCAACCATGCCGATGGCGCCTTCCACGATCTGGGTGCGCGCGGCCACCACTGCGCTGGCCTGCTGGCGCTGCAGCATGGCCTGGGCGATCTCACTCGCGTAGGCCAGGTGGGTGATGCGGCTCTCTATGACGTGTACGCCGGCTGCCTGCACCCGGTCGGCGACTTCCGTTGACAGCTGCTGGGTGATCTGCTCGGCGTTGTCGCGCAGCGACAGCTCTGTGTTGCCCAGCCCGTCATAGGGGTAGTGGTTGGCGATCGAACGCACCGCGGTCTCCGTCTGGATGGTCACGAAGTCCACGTAGTTGTCCACTTCGAACGACGCCCTGGCAGTGTCCTCGACCTGCCAGACCACCACGGCGGAGATCTCGATGGGGTTGCCGTCGGCGTCGTTCACCTTGAGGACGGATGTTTCGTGGTTGCGGATGCGCCTGGAGATCTTGGTGCGGCTGGTGAGGGGGTTGACCCAGTGCAGGCCGGCGCGGTGGATGGTGCCACGGTACTTGCCGAACAGCTGAACGACCCTTGATTCGTTCGGAGCCACGACCGTGGTGCCGATCACCAGCAGCAGGCCCACCAGGAACAGTACAAAGCTTCCGGCAAGTTGCAGGCCGCCCAGGCCGGAACCCAGGAACGGAATCAGCGGGCCTTCGCCGTCCAGGATCGAAATGCCGTTGATCAGGAATGGCACGGACGCCAGCAGAAATACGATTCCCAGCAGCAGGAGCGGGATTCCGGGGCCTGTGGTCAGGGCCTTCTCGGCAACTTGCGGTCTGGTTGATTCGATGTGCGCCATGTGCACCTCCAAGTGATGATGTCAGAACTCTATCAAAGTGATATCACATTATGCAAGTGCCGTAGCCCAGCCTGCAGTCGGGTTGCCGCGAAAGGTACACGGTTGCAGTGAGGTGATTCAGATGCCGTACGACCGCATCACGGACCTGCCTGACAGCGTGCGCGACAACCTGCCGAAACACGCTCAGGAGATCTACAAGGAGGCATACAACAGCGCCTTCGACCAGTACCGCGACCCTGCTGACAGGCGGGGTGATGACTCGCGTGAGGAGACGGCCCACAAGGTCGCCTGGTCCGCGGTAAAGAACGAGTACCACAAGAACGACGATGGTGATTGGGTGAAAGACTAGCCGCGCTGGCGCAGCAGTCGCGCTCCTGCGATAATGCCCTGCATGGGCCGTAACTCCAGACGCACGGTGGTGTCAGCAGTCTCGGTGCTCGTATTAGCGGTGGCTGCCTGGCAGGGCCTTGACCTGGGACTAGGGGGCGAATCCCGGCCCGTGGCACAGGTGATCGTCCCTGCCGGGCAGGACACCTGCCCACAACTTGAGCTTGTGACCAGCCAGACACCAGGCCAGCTGAACCTGCCGGCCAGCGACTTCGCGGCGCTCTGGAACTCTGAAGTACTCGTCCCGCAGGAACTGACCGTGAGCTACAACGGCAACCTGGGGCGCTACGGACAGTTGACACTGTCTGTCGGCGGGCGCATGTACCACCCCAACAACGGAACGTGCAGCGGCCACCTGGATGACGGACCCAGGTTCGTGGTGCTCGAGGACGGACTTGACAGGCAGAACCCCACACCGGTTCCGTGGCTCTCTGACGAGGATACGCTGCGGACCGGCAGCACGCTGACCGAGCTGGCCGGCTGGCTCGGATCGGGCACGGTCTACATGCGTGACTCGGGTTTTGACAGCTGGTCACTGGTGGTACCTGATGACTTCCTCATCGTGGATGCCGTCAGGCCCTACGAGGCGCCGGATCCCGGCGGTGACATCACAGTGGCCGGCTTCAATGTCGGCAACTACTTCACGACCTTAGGTGACAGGGGAGCGCGCGACGCCGAGGAATTCGACAGGCAGCACACCAAACTGGTGGCCGCACTGAACGGTCTGGGCGCGCAGCTTATCGCCATCGCTGAGATCGAGAACGATGAAGGCCGAACGCTCAACCGCCTGGTCAACGGCCCGGGCGGGCTCGGTTCGGTCAGCGGTCAGGACTGGGCCTGGGTTCAGGCTGAAGGTTTCGGGCGTGGCAACGATGATATCGGCCTGGCCTTCCTCTACAGGAGCGACCTGCTGGCACCGGTGGGCGCCACGCTGGCTGACACACACGCCATCCACAACCGGCCGCCGCTGGCCCAGAGGTTCCGGGAGCTGGACAGTGGCCTTGAATTCACCGTCGTCATGGC
>CAZBBU010000348.1:0-2406 GCA_964489965.1 uncultured bacterium | reverse complement strand
GGCTGTCCCTACCGACCTCGAACAGTGTGGACGGCTCCGGTTCAGACCCGACGCGCGAGGCCGTGGCCGGGGCAACCGGTCGTGGCGCAGGCTCGGGTATCGGGTCGGGTCTGGCTGCGGCAGGCGGCGCTGCCACGCGCGGCTGGTTCTCAGCCTGATTGACCCGGGGGCGGACGCTGTAACTGACCACCGACTCACTGTCAGCGGCACGCCGCCTGGATTCCGGTACCAGTGCGGCCTGTGCGGGCCGTGGCTGTTCCGGGCGCGCCGGTTCGGTACCGGACGGCTGGCGCGCGGTCAATGGGCGCTCAGCCTCGGCGTTGCCGGGTGCGGCACGCTGGGACTGGGCACTGGCCGCGTCCTTCTTGCCGCCGCCCAGATTCAGGGCCGTCCATACGACCAGGCAGACCGCGAGCAGCAGCCCGTACAGGAGCAGCAGCACCACCACCATGGGTGAGAGGTCAAGCTGACCGAACATCAGCCGACCGGCCGTTCGCTGGATTGTGACGCTGGGCCCCTCATTGCGGCGATTGTAACGTGAGGCAGTCCGCCGTCTCCCAAGTCAGGCTGCAAGCCGGGCCAGCAGGTCAGGCGCCACGTTGCCGCCACTCAGCACGAGCACGGTCGGACCGTCGGCCAGAGGTGAGTTGTCACTGACGAGTTCCCGCCAGGCCGCAAGGGTGAGCGCGCCCGTGGGTTCCGCCACCAGCTTGGCTTCCAGGGCGTAGAAACGGGCGGCTTCGACGATGCCGGACTCGCTTGCCGTCAGGAAACCGCTCACGTGCTTCAGGATCAGTGGCAGGTTGTTCACGCCCACCTCCTGCGTCCTGACGCCATCGGCGATGGTGCGCACCGTCAGCCCGGCATCCCAGCGCACTGCGCGCCCAGTTTCGAACGCCTCCGCGGCGTCGGCGGCCAGTTCCGGTTCCACGCCGAAGACGCGCACCTCGGGCCGGATGCTCCTGATCGCCAGTGCGATGCCCGAGATCAGTCCGCCGCCTCCAACCGGAACGAGCACGTTGGCCACCTCCGGCAACTGTTCCAGGATCTCCAGCCCAACGGTTCCCTGGCCAGCTATAACGTCCGGATGGTCAAACGGCGGAATGAGTGTCAGCCCATGCTGTTCCGCCTGCTCGGCAGCGGCTGCTTCGCGCTCGGCAGAAGACGGTCCGCAGCGGACGACCCTGGCGCCCCACGACAGCGTCCGGTCCACCTTGATCTGCGGCGCACCCTCCGGGATGACTATCGTTGCCGGGCAGCCCAGCATCGAGGCGGCGCAGGCCAGCCCCTGACCATGGTTGCCGCTCGAGTGCGTCACCACACCGCGGGCGCGACGTTCCGGATCCAGCTGCGCCAGCGCGTTGTAGGCGCCACGGAGTTTGAAGGAGCCCGTGCGCTGCAGGCTTTCCATCTTCACGAACACCTTGCCCGTAACCGGCAGCGGCAGGAGCGGGGTAAGGCGGGCGGCGGCTGAGATGCGCTCACGGGCGGCCCGGATGTCCTCAAGTTCCACCGGGCGGATGACGGTTGTCAAGGCAGCATTCGGCATGCGTCAGCGTACAGCAGTTTGCTGGGGCGTGAAAGACGGCAGGATGCACGTTGGCAAGCCGTTTTTCATGTTAGAACAGGTACTAACTCAAGGTATCTCTCCGGTGCGTCCAGGCAGCGGCACAGGGCCCACCGCAGGGAAGGAACGGCACCGGCTGCAAACTATGATGTCAGACACTGATGAGCACACAAAGGACAAGCCCAAGCCAGGCGGACTGGAACTCGGCAGCCACAACCTGGCATTCGCCGAAGAACTCTGGCTCAAGTACCTGAACGATCCCGAATCCGTACCCGCTGAATGGCGGGACTGGTTCGGCAGCGGCGAATTCGAGGATGAGAGTGCGGCGGGCGCACCCCGCCGGGATTTCGGCCCGGCCTTTGACACGGGCTCACTGTTCCGCCCGGCGGCGGCCGGGGGTGACACGGGCGCGGGAAGCGCAGCAGCAACCCAGCACCGGGTTGACAAGCTGGTGCGCAACTACCGCGTGCGCGGCCACCGGGTGGCCGACATCAACCCGCTCTTCGACAGCAAGATCGAGATTCCCGAGCTGGATCCATCCTTCTACGGCTTCACCGATGCAGACATGAGCCTGCCGGTCGTGGCCGACAACATGACCGGCGTGAACAACCTGGGTGAACTGATCGACGGGCTGAAGAGCACCTACACCCGCTCGATAGGCATCCAGTTCATGCACATTGACAACCTCAAGGTCAGGACCTGGCTGCAGACGCGGATGGAGCGCACCCGCAACCGGCTTGACCTGACGCGTGAAACGCAGCTGCGCATCCTGACCAAACTGACTGACGCCACCATCTTCGAGGACTTCATCCAGAAGAAGTTCCTGGGCGCCAAGAGCT
>CAZBBU010000347.1:607-2430 GCA_964489965.1 uncultured bacterium | reverse complement strand
ACCGGTCTGGGTCGCCAGGTCATCCACGGCGGATGGGTCCATGCGGCTGGGGTAGGCCTGGGCGTCGGCCATGACGAGGCGTCCCTGGGGGTCAGTGTTGGTGATCTCGATGGTCTTGCCGTTGCTGGCGGTGAGCACGTCTCCGGGCCGGAAGGCGTTGCCGTCAGGCATGTTCTCGGTGCAGGCCGCGATGGCCACCACCCGGCGCCTGAGACCGGTCTCACCGACCGACTTCATCGCGCCCAGAACGGCCGCAGCGCCACCCATGTCAGAGATCATGTTCTGCATGTTCAGTGCCGGCTTCAGCGAGATGCCGCCGGTGTCAAAGGTCAGGCCCTTACCGACCAGCACCACGGGCGACTCGTCACTGCCTTCGGGGTTGTGTTCCAGCACTATGAAGGCGGGCTCGCGGGCCGTGCCGGCGGAGACGCCCAGGAAGGCGCCCATTCCCTGCTCCTCAGCCCACATGCGGTCACCCACCGTGATCTCAAAGCCGTAGGTGTCCGCCAGATCACGGGCGATTGCGGCCATGTACTCTGGCGTCACCACGTTGGATGGGCCGTTGACCAGGTCGCGGGCCAGGAACACACCCTGAGCGACGGAGTCCACCCGCTGTACGGCCGAACGCATCGCGTCCAGTTTGGACTCATCGGCCTCCAGCAGCACGATGCTCTCAGGTTGTTCCTTCTCCATGCGCTCCAGCCGCGGAGCGTCGTAGCGGTAGAGGGCCAGCAGGGTGCCTTCCGCCGTGGCAGCTGCGGCAGTTGCCGCGTCCAGTCCGCCACTGCCGGCGCCATGCACGATCGTGACGATGCTGGCGGAACCGAGTTCCCGGGCTTTGAGTGCGGCCTTGCCGGCGGCCCGGCGTGCAGCTTCGGCGGTGAACTTCTCGCGCTCGCCGAGGCCCACCACAATCACGCGTCTGGCAGGAATCGCCCCGCGCGGATAGAGAACGGCCAGCTCGCCTGACTTGCCGCTCAGGTCACCTTGGTGGATGAGTTCACTGATGGCTCCCGAAAGTGCGGCATCCACGGCGCCGGTGCCGCCGCCGGGCTCACTCACGCCAGTGAACAGGTTCACGATGAGGGCGTCAGCCTGGACAGCCTGCAGCTCGCCGGATTTCACTTCAATCTTCACGGTTGTTCTCCTTCATGTCACAAGCCTACACCCGGTATGCCGAACCATTCAGGGCGACTCAAGAACGTAGCCGCACGCCAGGAAGCGGGTTGCGCGGTAGCCCCGTTCCAGGTAATGGCTCATGGCCTCCCGCACCGCCGCGCGCCACTGTGTCGCCAGTTCCGGGGCGCCCTGCAGCAGTTCATCAAGCAACCCGGGCACTGCCACATGCACTGCCCGGGCGTCCAGGTTCAGCACGGGCTCGCCGGGCGCCTGGCCTTGCGCAGCCAGTGCAGCGGGGAGACTCTGGGGATCGCCGGAGAAGCGAGCCGTGGCGCTATCAAGCCACCATTCGGCCAGCAGGCGGTCGGAAGCCAGCTGGCCGTTCTGCGCGTCGGTCATGACGCCGTAATAATCAGGTTGGTACTTGTGCACCACGGCACCGAGCCGCTCCAGGTTCAGGTGCGCGTTACGTGCCCGCAGTGGATCGAACGTCCAGGTCATCAGCTCCAGGCCCTGGGCCCGGCACAGCCTGGCCTGCTCCTGTTTGATCGCCGCACCGATTCCCCGTCCCCGCCAGGCCGGCAGCACAGCCAGGACGTGCGAATGATGCAGCAGCTTCTGCCCGCCGTCCCGTTCGCTGCGACCCAGGAAGCCGAATGCGAAGCACACCATCTCCTGCCTGGCGAAGGCACCCACGGCCAGGC
>CAZBBU010000347.1:0-597 GCA_964489965.1 uncultured bacterium | reverse complement strand
CTCTTAGCGAACCCCTTTCCTGGATCGAACGGCTGCTGCTGCTCACCGCGCGCAACATGTGCGTGGGCACGATTCCCTGACCCCAGACCGCTTCTTCGATGACGCTGCAGCGCTCCAGATCGGCCATGTCATGCAGCGCCCTGACCTCTATGGTTGGTGGCTCTCCCACAAGTTCACAATATCCGAGTGCCAAATTACTGTCTGCTCTCACAAGTAAGTAGTACAACCTGTTCATAGGGAGACTCCGGTCTCCGAAAGGGGTATCTTCATGCGTAAGTTCGTAATAGGCACCATCTTGGTTGCGCTTGCATCCATTGCTGCCGCCCAGCTTCCCTCGGCTTTCCCGAGCACCGCCAGCTACGGGCTGTTCCCCATCAACAACAGTGGTGTCAGTGGTTACGTGCAGATGACCGAAGAGATGGGCCACACGCGTGTGGCGGTCACGCTTAGCAACATTGACCGTGGCAGCAGGTACTTGCCGGTGCTGTTTGAGGGCACATGCGGCCCTGACCGTGAGATGGTGCTTGCCCTCAATCCAGTGGGCAGCTTCGTCAACGATCCTTTCGTGAGCCTTGACGAGATTCAGATTCCCGTAAA
>CAZBBU010000346.1:0-2440 GCA_964489965.1 uncultured bacterium | reverse complement strand
CTGCTTCACGCGTTCCTCGACCTGGCTGATGAGCCGCTCGTCATGCGTGGCGATGTTGGCGTGCATGCCGGTCTCAAAAGCGATGTCCACCATCTGCAGGTAGACGCGCAGGATCGTCGGCGTGTCCTGGTGTGCCACGTCCGGGCTCTCCTGGTAGGCACCCTTCACAATCCGCACGGCGGAGTCAGGGAACTCAGCGGCGATGCCGCGCAGGTCATCCAGCGTGCGGTGCAGGTAGCTCTGCAGCACCGTGCTCACGTTGTCATGCCCTTCGCGGCGCAGGGTCCTGAACATGTCCAGGGTGCGGTCCGTGTACGGGTGGTTCTCCATGTCCAGGCACACGTGCGCACCAGCCTGCCCGGCCCGCCTGGCCACGGCCCGGGCGTTGCTGAGCGCCAGCTCATAGTCGAGTCCCAGCCCCAGCTGCGTCGGTTTCACGCTCATGTAAGGCTCGATCTCGCTCTGGCCCAGGCGATCCAGGGTGATGAGGACCTGGTTGACCATGTCGGTGACGCCGTCGCGACTGTCAACGAACTCGCCAAGCAGGTCCAGCAGGCTCTTCAGGCCGTTCTGGTCCAGCCGTTCCAGCACCGCCATCGCCTCATCCAGGGTCTCACCGGCCACGAAGCGACCGACACCGAAGCGGAAGCCGACGCGTCGCATGAGCCGCTCCACCGGCGCGGCGCCCGCGATGCCAAGGATGCTCCGTCTGTAAAGGTTATCGAACAGGGTTCTCTCCAGCGGGTGGGTGGTTACGTACAAGCATAACTCCGACCCGGCGACTGCGTCAGTCATCCCAGTTCCGGCCCGTTGGCTCCGGAGTAAAACTTCGCATAGGCCCATCCACAGGGCCCTGATAATCTCTAGTTGCGGCACGAAGCCGGCTGGAAGCGCCGGCCACGGTGGTGGGGATCCACTGGTCAAATGCGCGCACGGAGTGAGGCGAAGAGGCTGTGAAGTTGTTCCTCATCAGACACGGGGATACGGACTGGGAACAGGTTGAATCCAGAGGCGTCAGCGGCTGGGCCACCTCGTTCGCCCCGCTTTCGAACCTGGGAAGACTGCAGATTGACACGATCGCCAGCGATTACCGGCTTGCAGAAGCAGAGGCCATACTCTGCAGCTCCTACGCCCGTGCCCTCGAGTCAGCGGCGCGGCTCAGCCGGCTGCTGAACAAACCGCTTTACGTCGAGTATGACCTGCACGAATGGCTGCCGCAGAAAGACCCGCTGGCAAGGTACGACCCGCAACTACTGGACCGAGCAGGGCAGGAGCTGCGTCAGGAACTCCATAACGGGGCGCCCGGGCAGACTGTCCCGTGGGAAACACTGCAGGAAGTCCGGAACCGGGTGCTGCCGGTGTTCAGGCGTTACTCGCACCTGACCAGCGTGATCGTGGTCAGTCACGCCGTGGTGATCAGCGCCCTGCTGGGCCTGGAGCGCCAGGTGGGCCACGCGGAGATCGTTGAGTTCGAACTGGACCTGAGCAAGCCGCTCGAGTCGGCGCAGCAGACGCAGAAAATGGGGCCGGTAGGCAGCAACTCGCAGTAACATTATCAGCATGACCAAACCATCCGCGGTGCCAGCCGATTCAATGCTCGTGGGCCGGCGCGTCCGGCTTGAACCACTGAACGAAGCGCACATTCCTGCTCTGCTGGCCATCGGTCAGGCAACCCCAGAGGCCTTCGCGCTGACCTCAACGCCGACCGACCAGTCCCAGGCCGACGCCTATTACGGAGCAGTCTTCAGGGCCCGTGCGGAAGGGCGCGCCTTCCCGTTCACGATCAGCCTGCTTGAGACCGGCGAGGTCGTGGGCATGAGCCGCTTCAACAACCTCAACTTCAAAGACCGCAACACGGAGATCGGTTACACCTGGTACCGACCGGACCAGCACGGCACGGCCAGCAACGTGGACGCCAAGCTGCAGATGCTCACCTTCGCCTTCGAGCAGCTGCTGCTGCACCGCGTGTCACTCCGGACTGACGTCGATAACCACCAGTCCCGCCGCGCCATCCTGGCTCTCGGCGCCAAGGAAGAGGGCATCATGCGGCGCCACATGCTCAAACGCGACGGCAGCCTGCGTGACACGGTGCTTTACTCGATAACTGACCTGGAGTGGCCGGAAGTCAAAGCGCACAACCTGCAGCGGCTTGAACGCAAACTTGGCTGAGAACTCAGCGGACCTCGTGCAGGATCTCGGCCAGGCCCTCGTGATCAGTGATCACGATCTCGCGGGTGCGGGTCTGGATCACACCTTCGGTTTCAAGGGTGCGCAGCGCGCGGGTCACGGTCTCGCGACTGGTGCCAGCCAGACTGGCCAGCTCCTGATGCGTCAGGCGCACCTGAGGCAGGCCCTCGGCATTCGTTTCAGCCACGCCCGTTTCAAAGAGCCGCAGCAGCACGTACGCCACCCGGCCCTGTGCGTCCTTGTAAGAGAGGAT
>CAZBBU010000345.1:0-2440 GCA_964489965.1 uncultured bacterium | reverse complement strand
CCGGCGTGCGCGAGGCAGCCCTTGTCGGCATCGCGGGCGATGAAGGAGCAGCCGCGACGATAGGTGACCTCGTCGCCGGGCTCGATGGCGAAACCGGTTTCATGCCGAAGCGTGATCCAGCCATCCGCCGTGTTCGACATGATCTCCAGCGTCCGTCCGGCGTTGCGGCCACTTGTGAATGTCACGCGACCAGGGGCGAACGCACCCTCGCCCCAGTCGCTGTCCACGTCATCCGGGTCGATGCGGAACGTCAGGGTGTTCTCCAGCCCCACGTCCGACACCGTGCTGGTGTTGTTGTAGATCGTGAAGTCGATGCCGCACCAGTCGCGCTTGACCTGCTCGCCGGGCAACGCCGAGCCAACGGGCATGGTCCCGTCCACCGCGCGGCAGGTCTTGGTGTACTTGGTGCAGATCTCCTGCTTCAGCTGGGCGGCGAGGCCGCGAAGCTCCGTGACGAAACTCAAGCCATCGTCGCGCACCGACACCTTGCCGATGGTGCCCTCGTGGATGACCACATGCCGACCGGGCGTCAGGTCCTCATAGTTGACCAGGTACACGACGACGGTGGCGTAGTCATAGATCCCCGCAGCGATGGATTCCTCGGAAACCGGGATGTCGTACACCGGCATCAGCTGCTTGACCTCGGCATTATCCACGGCGAGGTCTGCGGAGGCGTGGAACTCGCTCGGCTCGGCACCGATGGAGGATGAGAACACCTTCAGCCCTGTGCCGGGGTCATAGCTGACATCGCGATTCGTGTCCGTCACGCCGTAGCCGCTGAATCCGGGGGTCTCCGGCTCGATCCACATCAACAGGCAAAGCGTGGTCGATCCCCGCTGGATGTCGGCCAGCAGACTGGGGTGTACGTAGCGAGGCATCAGTCCCCCGAGCTCAGGGCTTCTTGCGGCGGTGGCATCTCGAGTAGATCGACCGTTCCATTGACGACGTAGTCGCCGCCGCTGCGGTTGTTGATCGTGAAGGGGAGCGCGTCATTGTCGAACCGCACCCAGATCGAGAATGGGCCTGTCCACCGAAGCTGCTCGCCGCCGGCCATGGGGGAATCGAAGACGAGGGTGCCGCGGTCATGATCGACCGTGAATGCGGTCGTCGGGTTGCCGTCCACGGTCACGGATGGGTCTACAGGCTCGGCTGCACCGCCCTCCCCTGGGGAGTAGAGCGCCGCCACCTCCCGGTAGTAGCTTACTCCCTCAATCACTGACCACTTCCCGAGCTGAAACTCGGCCTGCCCAGCTTCGGCAATGGCGAACAGCTCTTGGGAAGCCAGGCAGTCGAGCCGATCGCGGTACAGGAACACACCCCACCTGCCGCGCCGGTTCATATGCATCTGCTTGATCGGCGCGTACTGCGGCTGGGACAGATTCACGAACGGCAGGCTGAAGAAATGCTGTGGCTGGGCCCAGCTGGCATTTCGGCGCTCACGTCCACTTCGCAGCTGCACGATGCTCGTTCGGTGCTGTGGACCGCCTTCCCAGCCGTAGCCCTCGCACGCGGCGATGTAGGCCCTCAGGTAGTCGCTCATGAGTTCCTCTGCGCCTCCCGGAGCTTCCTGGCCTGGAATTGCGCGCGCTGCGTGTCGCTTCGCCTGTCCGCCATGACCGTGTCGTAGAAGTTCTGGTTGACCGTCATCCCCCCGCGTCCCGACCGGCCGAGAACAGACGCCGTCTTGTCCGCGGTCAGGACTGTCCCGGAAGTGCGAGGAACGAACAGCTCTGGGCCGTTCTCGCCAATCAAGTGCGCGCGGCCTGGAAGAACATCACCGCCACCGGCCTTCCCCCCCCCGAACATCGCTCCGAACAGGTTCGCGATCCAGCCGCCACTGCTGCCGGCCTGATTCGTGCCCATCTGGCCGAAGAGCTGCTCGATCAGCTGGTCGGCGATCATCTGCATGATCCGCCTGTTGATCGCGTCCATCATGTCCAGGAAAGCGTCCTTCAGCGACTTGGTTCCAAGCACCACATCAGCCAGGGCGTTGGACGCTTCAGACCGGAACGTGTCCATGGCCTCAACTGTCCGATCCATGGCTTCCCCTTGCCTGTATAACTCCTCCACCGTCTGTGTGATGGCGCGGCCCATATCCGACTCGGCATCAACGCCGGCGCGCAGAAGGGCGTTCCTCTTGGCGATCCACTCGGCAGACTTTCCGAGCGCCTCGATCTCTAGGTTCAGGTCATCCAGGACGCCGCGGGCGTTGGCGTCGCGCTCGGCGAGCTTGCGCCTTTCCTCCTCTTCATCCTTCAGGTTGCGGAGTGCCCTCAGCATTGCCTCCGCGCGCGCCAGCTGCTCCGGGCCGGCCCCCTGTATCTGGAGATCGAACAGCATCTTCTGGTCGTCGGTCATGCCGAACGTGGCCAGGTCGCGGCCGATTCGCGCAATCGCGCTCTCGACCTGCTGCCAGATGCGCCTGACCTCGTCGACGATC
>CAZBBU010000344.1:485-2446 GCA_964489965.1 uncultured bacterium | reverse complement strand
CAGCTCAATGCCGTGCGCATTCCCGACGGTGTCAATGACGCTGCGGTACGGGACATCCTGCTGCAGGACTACAACCTGGAAATCGGTGCCGGATTGGGCGAGTTCGCCGGCAAGGTGTGGCGCATCGGCCTGATGGGCTACGCCTGCCGCAAGGAGAACGTGCTCGTCTGCCTGTCGGCGCTGGAGGCGGTCATCAGGGCCCAGGGCGGCGACATCGGCAGCGGTGCCCTGGACGCGGCCAACCGGGTCTACCGCGAGGCCTGATCCTTTCTGTCCGACGCAGACGTGGGGGCAGCAAGCCCCCGCTCCGCTGCGCCACCGGGTTCTGCCGACCGGCCTTCCAGTCCTCCCCGAATGCTGTAGACCTGCACGAAACCCTCGGCGCGCAGCCGTCGCGCAAGGGCATGGGAGCGCTGGCCACGCTGGCAGTAGAGCCCCACCGCCATCCCCTCCTTGAGTCGTGCCAGGCGGGCCGGAATCCGGTCCCAGGCCAGCCACTCGCCACCGGCGTTGCCGGCGTCGTGCTCTTCCTCGCTTCTCACATCGATCAACAGGCCTCCTTGCTGGGCGAGGGCCTGCCAGTCGCGCCACGTCAGTACAAGCGGCTCTTCCTGGCCGGAGGATGTTCCGGGGCTGTGCCCGGCCGGGAGATCGCCCGGCCGGGCACAGCGGCAGTCCGGGTCGGGAATCAGGCTGATGCCCTTCAGGGAGGGGTCGAGCAGGTCGCAGCTCCACAGGCGGCCAGGCCTGGATTCGGGCAACCCCAGCAGGTACTTGAGGGCCTCATTGGCCTGCCATAGGCCCAGCAGGCCGGGCACCGTGCCCAGCACGCCGACCAGGCTGCAATTGCCCTCGGTCACCGGCTCGGTGGGGTAGAGACAGCGGAAGCAGGCGGTCTCGGGGGTGAACAGGGCGAACTGGCCGCGAAACCGGTGGACAGCGGCGAACAGCCAAGGCTTGCCGAGGTGACGGCAGACGTCGTTGATCAGGTAACGGGTGGGGAAGTTGTCGGTGCAGTCGAGCACCAGGTCGGCGCCTGCGATCCAGCGCCGCGCGTTGTCCGCCGTCAGCATCTCTGCGGCGGCTTCCACGGCGAGGTGAGGATTCAGGGCCCGGAGCCGTGGGGCGGCGGCCTCCACCTTGGACACGCCAAGATCGCAGTGGGTAAAGATCACCTGCCGCTGGAGGTTGGATAGCTCCACCGTGTCGCCATCCAGCAGGGTGAGATGTCCGACGCCCGCAGCAGCCAGGTAGAGGGTTACGGGCGCCCCCAGGCCGCCCGCACCCAACACCAGAACCCGGGCAGTGCGCAGCCGCTGCTGTCCTTAAAGGCCGATCAGGGGCAGCCGCATCTGGCGCCCGTAGCGGGCCAGTTCATCGGAGCTCAGAAAGGCCGACTGGCTCATGCTCCACCTCGCAGGGGGGTTGGGTTTGCGGACGGCAGGCCAGCAGGGTGGCGAAGCGGTATGCCGTGGCTGCCGGGTCCGGTGCCCGGGTAATGGCACTGATCATGGCGATGCCGTCCACACCGGTGGCGTGGACGGCGGTCAAACGCCGGTCGTCTATGCCGCCGATGGCCACCAGCGGATGGGCGCGCAGCACCCGGCGCCAGTAGTGGAGCCCAGCCAGGTCGTGGGGCACCCAGGGCATGATCTTGCTGGTGGTGGGGTAGATGGGACCGCAGGCCAGGTAGGAGGGGCGCAACGCCGCGGCGCGAGCCACCTCGTAATGACAGTGGGTGCTGATGCCGAGCCGCAGCCCGGCAGCACGGATGGCGTCCAGATCCGCTTCCGCCAAATCCTCCTGGCCCAGGTGGACGCCGTAGGCGCCCAGCTCAAGGGCCAGCCGCCAGTGGTCATTGATGAAGAGGCGGGCTCGGTGGCGTTGCGCGATGGCAATGGCGGCGTGGATCTCCTCCCGCAACGCTTCGTCCTCCAGGTCCTTTACTCTCAACTGGATGG
>CAZBBU010000344.1:231-475 GCA_964489965.1 uncultured bacterium | reverse complement strand
CCCCGCGGGGGGCCCGCCCGGTCCCCACCCTGGGGGCGCGGTACCCCACCGGTTCTGGCCGGTGGGTGGGGGGCACCCTGGGGGGAATGGGGCCGGGCGCGACGGCACCGGGCAGCCCGTTGGTGAGCAGCGGCAGGTCGCGGCCGTCGTCCGGAAAGCCGGAGACGGCCAGGGTCCCGGCCTGCGCTTCCCAGCCGTAACCCTGCCGCAGCCCTTGGTTGACTGTCATCTTGGCGATTACCGC
>CAZBBU010000344.1:0-221 GCA_964489965.1 uncultured bacterium | reverse complement strand
GTCGGCCAGGTCGTGGCCGAGTGCCAGGGCGGTGGCGGCGGCCGCAGCCAGGGTACAGCCGGTGCCGCGCTGGTGGCGGGTGGCGAGGCGCGGGCTGGAGAGCCAGAAGCACCGGGCCCCGTTGCGGAAGTAGTCGCTGCTGAAGGCTCCCGACCAGTGACCGCCCTTGAGATAGACGGCGGCAGGCTGAGCGAGCCGCGCTGCGACCTGCGGCAGGTTTG
>CAZBBU010000343.1:0-2446 GCA_964489965.1 uncultured bacterium | reverse complement strand
CGTTCAGCTGTTCCAGTTCCTCGGCACTGAGTTCGGTCACGTCGTCGTAGAACCCCGGAATGGTGACACGACCATCGGCGTCGTGCAGCTTGCTGATCATCTCAGACAGTACGTGGATGGCGTTCGGCACGGCGCCGCCGTAGGCGCCGGAGTGCAGGTCCCGCGCTGCGGTGCGGATCCGCACCTCCACATAGACAAGGCCGCGCAGGGCCCTGGTGAGCGTGGGCACTCCGGGGCCGACCATGGCGCCATCGCTGACGATGACGGCATCAGCCGCGAGTTCGTCAGCGTGCTCCCGCACGTACTCGTCCAGGTTGGGGCTGCCGATCTCTTCTTCACCCTCCACCAGGAACTTGAGGTTGACCGGCAGTTTGTTGGCACTGACGGCCAGTGCAGCTTCCACGCCCTTGATGTGCGCGTAGAACTGGCCTTTGTCATCGCTTGCGCCGCGGGCCCAGATCTGGCCGTCACGGACGACCGGTTCGAAGGGTTCGGTGTTCCAGAGTTCCAGGGGTTCGGCGGGCTGCACGTCATAGTGCCCGTAGATGAGCAGGGTTGGCAGTGCCGGATCGCTGATCAGCTCGGCGTAGACGACGGGATGCAGCGCGGTGGGACGGACGCTGGCGTCGAAGCCCAGTCGTTCCAGGCTGGTGGCCACGAACTGTGCAGTGTCCTGCATGGTGCTCTTGCGTGCCGGGTCGGTGGAGACGGACGGCAGCCTGAGCAGGTCAAGCAGTTCGGCGGTGAATCGGTCGGCGTTGTCTTGCAGGTAGGCTGTCAGCTTCGCTTCAGGCATTACCGAGTATATCCGCCTGTCCGGGAGCTCAATCCTCTTCCTTGTCGGGTTCAATCTGCCGCTGGTAGCTGCGCATGCGGTCCTGCAGCTGACCCTGGAGCTTGCCGATGCGGTTCTCCATGTTCTCCTGCAGGTTGTCGAGCGTGCGGCGCAGGCGGATGATCTCTTCCACGCCCGCCAGGTTCACTCCCAGCTCCTGGGTGAGCCTGCGGATCTCCCGCAGGTGTTCGACGTCACGTTGCGAGTACAGCCGTGTCTTGCCGGCACTGCGGCTGGGCTCGATGAGCCCCTTGCGTTCGTAAAGCCTCAGGGTCTGCGGATGCATGTCCACCAGTTCGGCGGCCACGCTGATCACATAAAGGGGCTTGTCCTTGTCTATGTCCTGTTCCTCCTGCTGTCCCCTGTTCCCGTAGTCTTCCTCAGCCATGCTGCATCCCCCTGTTGCCACTGAACATGCCGCGAACCGAGCGCCACAGTCCGCGCAGCAGGTCATGGCGAACCGTAACTATCAAGTCTCCGCCCAGGCCACCTCCGGGCACGCGGACCGTCTGCCCGTTCCTGGTGCCGGCGGGTATGCGGACGTTCTGGCCCAGCACGTCGGCATTCAGTCCGTTGCCGGCTTCGAACGGAGCCACGTACACGTCCGTGTGTATGTCCGAGCCGCGCAGTGTGGTGCCGCTGGGGACCTGGATGTTGAGCGTCACCAGCGCGTCGCCGGGTGGGTTGCCGGGGCCACCCACGCCACGCAGCCGGAGCTTGCGGCCCTGGCCGACACCGGCCGGCACTGTCAGCTCCACTACGCTGCCGCCGCGCAGCACGCCACTCCCGGCACAGCGCTGGCAGCGGCTCCGGTCCACGCTGCCCGAGCCGCGGCACTCAGGGCAGACGCTCGGGCCTTTGATGTGCACGTGGGTAGTGCCGCCGCTGCGTGCGAGTTTCAGCGGGATGGCCGCAGTGAGTTCACGGTGTTCACCAGGCAGCAGTCCGGAACGGCGCATCATGCCGGATACGACGCCGAACAGCATGTCAAACACGCTGCTGCCCGTCCGCGGCATGCCCTGGTGCCGGTCCCAGTTCACGTGCACGTCAGCCTCACGGAATACGGACTGCCAGTCCATGTTGTTGAAATCGGGGCGGGGCGCGGCGCTTCCATGACTGTCATAGCGCGCCCGGGCGGCAGGGTCGCGCAGGATGGCATAGGCTTCTGACACCTGCTTGAAACGCTCCTCAGCCTGGACATCACCGGGGTTTCTGTCCGGGTGGTGTTGCATGGCCAGCTTGCGGTAAGCGCTCTTGATCTCCACTTCGCTGGCGCTGCGTTCCACTCCCAGAACCTTGTATGGGTTGTCGCTTACTTGCGCCACGGACAATGATTGTAACATTTCCTGAGCCTGATATTGTCATCTTTGATTGAGATTTGAACCCTATTCAGAGCCAGAGCCAATGGCCGATAATCCCGTCATGAAAAGACTGCTCAAGTTCGCCTCAATCGCCGGCCTACTGTTGCTCGTCCTCAGCGCCTGCACCGTCACCACCAGGCTTGACGGCACCCTGAGCGGACGGGTGCGCTTTGACACCCCTGTAAGGGCAGACACGGTCATCACTGAGTTCCGGCCCACCACAGGCACCGGCAGCATCTACCGCGTCGGC
>CAZBBU010000342.1:0-2465 GCA_964489965.1 uncultured bacterium | reverse complement strand
GTTCTCGTACGCTTCCGGCACCAGCCCGCAGCTGTCGCAGTAGAGCATCGGGATGGGCGTGCCCCAGTAGCGCTGCCGGCTGATCAGCCAGTCACGCAGGCGGTAGGTGACGCGGGCCTGGCCCAGACCCTGTTCCTCCAGCCAGGCGATGACCCGGGTGACCGCATCGGAGTTCTTTCCGGCCGGGGTGCCGTCGAACTGGCCGGAGTTGACCATCAGGCCGTCGCCAGTGTAGGCCTCATCCAGGCTGGCTTCGGGGTCGGCACCTTCGGGTGCGATCACCTGTCTGATGTCCAGGCCGAACTTGCTGGCGAACTCGAAGTCGCGCTCGTCATGAGCCGGCACGGCCATGATCACACCGGTTCCGTAACCCAGCAGCACGTAGTCGGAGATCCAGATGGGGATCCTGCTGCCGTTCACGGGATTGATGGCGTAGGCGCCCAGGAACTCACCCGTCTTGTTGGTGCCGTCAGCCTGCCGCTCGACCTCGGACTTGCGCGCCGCGCTCTTCACGTACGCTTCCACGGCCTCACGACGGTCGTCCGTGGTGAGCTCACTTACCAGCGGATGCTCGGGGGCGAGGACCATGAAGGTGGCGCCCCACAGCGTGTCAGGCCTGGTGGTGAAGACCGTCAGTTCGTCACCGCGCTCGCTCCTGAACACAATCTCGGCGCCCTCGGAACGGCCGATCCAGTTGGTCTGCTGCGTCTTGACGTTTTCCGGCCAGTCAAGCCCTTCGAAATCGAGCAGCTCGTCAGCGTAATCGGTGATCTTGTAGTGCCACTGCGGCATGAGGCGCCGTTCGACCAGCGCCCCACTGCGGTCACCGCGGCCGTCAACGACCTGTTCGTTGGCGAGGACGGTCTGGTCCACGGGATCCCAGTTGACGAACGACTCCTTGCGGTAGGCCAGGCCACGCTACTCGGGATCGCAGGTGTTCAGGGTCTTGGACCAGTCAAACATGGCGCCCATCTGCCCGAACTGCTGCCGCATGCGATCGATTTGCTGGTAAGTCAGGCTGGCCGGGTGCACGCTCTCGCCCGCACGGGCAGCGCGTATCGCCGCGTTCTCAGCCGGCAGGCCAAAGGCGTCAAAACCCATGGGGAAGAGAACGTTGTAGCCCCGCATGCGCTGGAAGCGGGCGGCGGCGTCTGCGGGAGCTTCCGCGTACCAGTGGCCGGCATGCAGGTTGCCGGACGGGTAGGGGTACATGGTCAGGAAGTAATACTTGGGTCCATCCGCGTGGAGGTCAACTTCATAAAGGCCAGCCTGCGCCCAGCGCTCCTGCCATTTTCTTTCGATACTCCCGGGGCTGTAGCGCTCCGCCGTGTTGCTGTTCCGTTCGGTCTCCAACATGTCATGTGCAGTATATGCGCCCAGCCGGCCAGGAAGGCGTTTGCCGCGTCATCGCTGGTTGTAGACTGGTGGCATGGGACAGGAGGAGTCAATGGATTTTGATCTCATCGTCATCGGTTCGGGCCCGGGTGGCTACCACGCAGCAATCAGGGCCGCCCAGCTGGGGCTCAGGACCGCTGTGGTGGAGAAGGGTGAGATTGGCGGGGTGTGCCTGAACGTGGGCTGTATCCCCACCAAAGCGCTGCTCCACGTGGCCAGTCAGATACTCGAAGCGGACAGGCTAAAGGACCACGGGGTGGACTTCGGCAAACCAAAGATCAACCTGAAGAAGGTCGAAGACTGGAAGCAGGGAGTGGTGGGCAAACTCACCGGTGGCGTCAGTCAGCTGCTCAAAGCCAACAAGGTCAAGGTCATAGAGGGTGAGGCAACCTTCCGTGACGCCAGCAGCATCGAAGTGGCTGGCAAGTCATACAGCGCCGGCAAGTTCATCATCGCCACCGGCTCAGCACCCGTCTCCATCCCCGGTTTCGACATCGACAACGAGGCAATCGTCGACTCGACCGGCGCGCTGCTGGTCAGCAAGGTGCCCAAACGGTTCATGGCCATAGGCGGAAGCGCCATCGGCCTGGAGTTTGCCGACGTTTACAGCGCACTCGGTTCCGAAGTGACGGTGGTCGAGCTCATGGACCGGATCGTGCCCACCGCTGATCCGGACGCCTCCAGGGAGCTGCACCGTGCTCTGGAGAAGCGGGGCATCAGGCTGCTCACCTCCACCAGATCGGTGAGTCAGCGCAAGGTCAAGGGTGGCATAGAGGTAACCCTCGAGGACGCTGATGGCAAGCAGTCGACCGTCACCGTGGACAAGCTGCTGGTGGCAGTCGGCCGCCGGCCCAACAGCCAGGGCCTGGGACTGGAGGCCGCCGGCGTGGAGGTTGACGGCCGCGGTTTCATCAGCACCAACGAGAGCATGCAGACAAACGTGCCGAACATCTACGCGATCGGTGACGTGGCGGGCATGCCCCTGCTGGCGCACAAGGCGATGAAGGAAGGTCTGGTGGCCGCGGAACATGCCAGCGGGCAGAAGAGCGCCTACGACACGATCGTTCCAG
>CAZBBU010000341.1:0-2481 GCA_964489965.1 uncultured bacterium | reverse complement strand
TGGTGAGCAGGTCGACGGTAATGGCGATATTGGGGTGGCGCTCGTTCTTGTAGCGACGAATGGCCTGATCCACGTTCTTCACGCTGCCGGTGATCTTCTCGACAGCAGCTGCGTTGTAGCTTTCTCCATAGAGCGCCTGGAAAGATTCATCCAGCAGGCGCTTGACCATGTCCGCATGGCGGTCGGTCAGGCAGAAGATCATGGTCTTTTCCTGACCGAACGGCTCCAGCTCTTGCGCCAGCTGCTCGCAGATGACCCTGTTGAAGTTCTCGTTGATCACCCGGCGGTTGAACTGCTCGATGTCAAAATCCAGTTCGTCTTCCAGCTCGGCTGCTTCGATGTCGCCGGTGCGAACATCAATAGCCTCGACCGTCTCGCCCCGATCAAAGTGAATGCCGTTTTGACTCAACAGGGTTTCAAAGCGGATTGGCGGTTCGTGGTCGATCAGCCAGTCGTCCGCTACCGCCTCGCGATAGGAGTAGACGTATACGGGCTTGCCGAATATCTCGGAGGTATGCTTGGCCGGCGTGGCGGTCAGCCCAACCCGAACGGCGTCGAAATAATCCAGAACGCGGCGGTAGCTGGAGACATACTGGCCAATGTCGCGCACAACCTGCTCGCCCTCGCCCATTTCCTGGTCCAGGGTATAGCCCCGGTGGGCCTCGTCGACAATGATGCAGTCAAACTGATCCACTGGCAGTGGATCGTCACTCTGAAAGATTCGCCGCACCATGGCCTGTACCGTGGCCACCTGCACGCGGGTTTCCGCTTCGGCGGCCATGTCGCCCAGTTCCTTGATGTCGTAGATCTGGGCCAGGGACTGGCTCTGTTCCAGTTGGGCTTCCTTGAAGGCATCCAGCGCCTGGGTGCCGAGGGCGGTGCGGTCAACCAGGAACAGAATCCGTTTGAAGCGTTCCGTCTTCAGGAAGCGGTAGATCAGGCCAATGATGGTTCGGGTTTTACCGGTGCCGGTCGCCATGGCCAGGAGACATTCGCGACGATCCTGCTCCAGCGCCTGCTCCACGGCACGGACCGCTTTTTCCTGATAATCCCGCAGGCCCAGATAGCCGTAGCTTTCAGCTTTGAGTTTGGCTTCGGCTTCTTCACGGCTGCGCGTGAGCAGGTCCAGAATCCCCTGAGGGGTGTGGAACGACATCAAGGCACGGGCAATGTTGGAGGTCTTGCGGCAATCCCGGAACCAGGTGCCGGACTGCTCCTTCAGTTGGTGAACATAGGGACGGCCATTACAGGAATATACAAAAGGCACCAGGAAGGCCCTGCCCTCTTCCGCGCTGACCCAGGGCGCCACTCGCCCTTCCAGCAGCCAGGCCGGCTGCTGGTCGGAGCCCAGTGTGAATGACTTGCTGTAGTTCTCCGCCTGGGGAATGGCCCCGGCCACATCCAGGTTCTTGCGCTTGGCTTCCACGATGCCGACTGGTGTCGTGCCGATAAAGAGCACGTAATCCGCCCGCAGCTTGCCGGCCATGGGCCATTCGGCAATGGCCATGTTGCGCTTGGGTTCGGGCCGGGCACCGTTGGCATGGCTCAACAGCTCCGAATCCACTTCCCAGCCCGCCTGTCGCAGCTGTTCATCGATCAGGATACGGGTCAGTTCTTCGCTGAGCTCGACCTTCGCCGTGGCTTTGGCGGTCTTGGCCTTCACATCCTTGACCTGGGCGGCTTCCTGCTCGGCGTTCTGGGCGGCGAGCGCCTCTTGTAGACGCCGCTCAAAATCCTGGCGCATGGCCTCGATGGCATCTTCCTTTTCCTGAGCCAGCTCGGCGTAGATTCTCGCCTCCGCATCCATTTGCTCGGCCAGCACCGAATACTCCTGAGCCTCCAGCTCCTTCAGTGCCGCGAGCTCCTGGCTTTCTTCGACCTTCTGGTTAGCTTCCAGCAAGGTGGCGCGGAGCTGGGCGATTTCCGCCTGCAACTGGCGCAGATTTTCGCTGGGGTCCGCCGGTTTTACGAAAGCGCCCGGACGGAACCGGTCGCCCTGCTTGCCGAAAGAACGGTGATACCAGACGGCAATTTCCCAGGCCAGACGCAGCCCGTCCAGCGCCTGCTTGTGGCTGGTCTGGAACTCATGGGCTGCTTTATTCCCTTCCCGGCGCAAGGTGAAAAACAGGGTGCGCATGCGGGCGTCGAGATCGATCTTGCGGGAGATCTCGTTGATCAGCGTCGGCTGAGACGTGGTGTTGTCGAACAGAATGTTCAGGCGTAAGGCCAGCTCTTTGGTAAAAGCTTCGCCCAATTGCCGGGATTTCACCAGGGATGCATTGGGGTCAGGCACAAACAACTTCTCGGCAGCCACGGCCAGCTCATAGAAAACCGGCTCGTGCTCCTTCAGAAATCCGAAGTTTGAGTCTGCCACCTTGCGTTCTCCCTATTCTTCTTGAATGACATCTACGGCTAAACGTAGTCGATTGTTCTCAGTCCGCAACACTGAACGCAGCCCAAGAGTCCGGCACAAGGGGTTTA
>CAZBBU010000340.1:0-2493 GCA_964489965.1 uncultured bacterium | reverse complement strand
GGAGCGGAGCCGCAGCCAGCCGCCGGTGACCATCGCCAGGGCGATGCAGATGGCGAACCTGGCGATCTTCGACCATTCGGCGGCCGAACCGGAGCACCAGGGCATGGGCACGACCTGCACGGTGGTGGTGCTGGATGACCAGGTGGGACTGGTCGGTCACGTGGGTGACTCGCGCGCCTACCTGCTGCGCGGTGACGAACTGCGGCAGTTGACTCTTGACCATTCGTGGGTCGCTGACCGCGTGCGCCAGGGCATCCTCAGTGAGGAGGAGGCGCGGCAGCACCGCTGGCGCAACGTGATCACCAACACCCTCGGCTCCAAGCCGCAGGTGAAGCTCGACCTGCTGCACTTCCGGGTCGAACCGGGCGATGTGATTCTGCTGTGCAGTGACGGCGTGAGCATGCTGCTGTCGGTCGAGCTGATGAAGCGGGTGCTGCAGGAGAACCCGCCGGATGAGGCCTGCGGGCGGCTGCTTGAGGAGGCCAACTCGCGTGGCAGTCCTGACAATGTGACGGCGGTGGTCTTGCGCGTGAACTCGGTGGAGTCCAGGAACAAGAGGTACAGCCTGCCCCAAGGCAGTGCTTTCGAGCCGGCCTCGGTGCAGCTGGGAGAAACGATGGGTGGCGTCCGCGAGGTCGAGGAGACCTACCCGGTGCAGGACGCTTTCAGCAGGCTGAAACGCCAGCCGTGGTACCCGTACCGCTTCTGGCTGCTCGGTTCCCTGTACCTGCTTCTGCTGATCCTGCTGTTCAGCGTCTGGGGCTGAGCCTTCAGGGTGCCAGCAGCACTCCGGTGGTGCGGCCGTACTCGAAGGCCGGCTCGTCCTCGCCCACGTAGATGTTCACTGTGAGGGTGTGGCTGGGGTTCATGGTGTCACCGATGGTGGCGTTCACCAGGGTGCGGCCGCCGACTTCGTCGGCCAGTTCCAGCTGTACCTCGGCTCCGCAACCCAGGTCTGCCAGCAGGTCACGGCTCACGGCCACGTGCACCCATGGTTCGAGCACCACGCCGCAGGCGCCGGCACCGCCGGTGACGAAGGAGAAACCCACGCTCTCCAGTTGCACTTCGCCGGCCGCCAGTGTGCGTGGTGGCGCCGGCTCTTCCCCGCCGTCCGGCTCGTCTGCCGGTGTTTCCGTGTCAGCGGCGGTTTCTGCCTGATCGTCCGCTGCTTCGCCCGGAGCGGCGTCATCTTCGGTCCCGGTCGGCAGGCCGTCGGGTATCACCGGCAGGTCGGCATCACCGAAGTCGGTGCCCGGCTGCGTCTGTTCAGTTCCGGTCTGGGCCGGTGGATCGTCGGGTGGGGGCGGCCGGGTCTGGCCGCGGTTGAGGGTGAGCAGGGTGTAGGTGATGCCGAAAGCCACCAGCACCAGCGTGATGATCAGGAGTATGTCTATGAGCCGTCCTCTGTTCACTCTGTTCTCCCGTTCACCCTCTCATAGTCGCGCAGCCTGCGGGCCCGGTTAAGGGCCTGCGGCGTTTCAGTTCACGTAGGCTACCAGTTCCACCTCTACCCGCACGTCCTTGGGCAGTCTTGACACCTCGACGGTGCTGCGGGCCGGCTTGAAGTTGGGGAAGTGTTCGGCGTAGACCTCGTTGAATTCCGCGAAGTCGTTCATGTCCGTCAGGAAGCAGGTGGTCTTCACGACGTTGGCGAGGCTGCTGTCTGCAGCCGCCAGCACCTGCTTGAGGTTGGCGAATATCTGGCGGGTCTGCTCTTTGATGCCGCCTTCGACCATGCTGCCGTCCGGGAGCAGCGGGATGGTGCCTGAGGTGTAGACGTAGTTGCCGATCTGGACTGCCTGCGAGTATGGTCCCACGGCGGCTGGCGCCTGGTCGGTGTTGATCTCCTTGGGTATCACTGTTGCGGAATCTCCCTAGTAGACGCGTGGCTTGGGTTCGTACCAGCCGAGCGTCACCGGCTTGTAGTCGATGCTGATGTTGCCGTCATCCAGGTAGACGAGACTGTGGCGCAGCCACGTTTCATCGTCACGTTCCTGGTAGTCCTCGCGGCTGTGGGCGCCTCGCGATTCGGTGCGGTTCAGCGCCGCATGGACCAGCGCTTCGGCGTTGTCGAGCAGGAAGCCGAGCTCGACCGCTTCCATGAGTTCAGTGTTGAACTGCACGCCCTTGTCATCGATGCTGATGTTGCCGGCGCGCACGCGCAATTCCTTGAGTATCCCGACCTGCTTGCTGAGCAGCTCGTGGGTGCGGAACACCGAGGCGTTGTCCATCATCGAGGACTGCAGTTCCCTGCGGATGGCTGACACCTTTTCAGTGCCGGTGCCGTTCAGGATGCCGTCCAGGAGTTCGCGGGCGGTGTGCTGCACGTCAATGCTCTCGGGCAGCGGGTGCGGCCGGTTGTTGGCTGCGAATTCCGAGGCGTTGCGGCCTGCGCGGCGGCCGAACACAAGCAGGTCACCCAGTGAGTTGGTGCCCAGGCGGTTGGCTCCGTGGAGGCTGGCGCAGGCGACTTCGCCGGCTGCGTCGAGGCCC
>CAZBBU010000339.1:0-2502 GCA_964489965.1 uncultured bacterium | reverse complement strand
CCCACCGCGAGTTCGCCCGTGAGCTTGTCCGCACCTATCACGGTGAAGCCAGTGTGCCGGCGGCCGAAGCGCGCTATGACAGCGTTGCGCGTGGGGACACGCCCGATGAGTTGCCGGAGTTCGTGCTGAGTGCGGCCGATGTACCGGATGGCCGCGTTCCGGCGGCACGGCTGCTTGTGCTGACAGGACTGGCCGCTTCCGGCGGCGAGGCCAAGCGCCTCATCCAGAACCGCGGCCTGCGCATCGATGGCGTGGTGGCCGAGGATCCACAGCAGCCGGTGGACGTGACGGAAGGTGTGGTCCTGCGCAAGGGCAAGGACACCTTCCTGAAGGTGCTGACGGCCTGACCGGAAGTCAGATGGCCAGCACCCGGGCCATCTCCAGCAACTGCCAGTCGATGTCCTTGGTGCCGGAGTTGACCTCTTCGAGCGGCACCAGGCTCGTTCCGCGCTTGTCGACGCCGACCATGACGTCGGTGCTGCCAGCCTGCAGCGAGCGGACCGCCACGAAGCCGAGCCGCGAGGCCAGTACCCGGTCCCTGGTGGTGGGCGAGCCCCCACGCTGCATGTGGCCCAGGATGCTGGTCCGTACTTCCTGATGTGAGATGTCGGCGATCTGGCGCTCCAGCTCCAGGCTGCCGCCCCTGAAGGCGCCCTCGGCGACCACCACGATGCTGCTCTGTTTGCCGCGTTCCGCTGCCTTGACCAGGGCGTCGGCCACTTCGTTGACGCTCGGCTGCAGTTCCGGCAAGAGTATGGCTTCTGCGCCGACGGCCACGCCCACGTTGAGGGCGATGTGGCCGGAGTGGCGGCCCATCACCTCAACCAGGAACAGGCGATCATGGCTGGCGGCGGTGTCCCTGAGCCTGTCTATGGCGTCGACCGCCACGTTCATGGCGGTGTTGAAGCCGATGGTTACGTCGGTCCCCCAGATGTCGTTGTCGATGGTTCCGGGCAGTCCGATCACGCGAATGCCGTGCTCCTTGTGCAGCAGGTGCGCGCCACGCAGTGAGCCGTCGCCGCCTATGACGACCAGGCTGTCGATGCCGCGTTCCTTCAGGGTGGCGGCGGCCCTGGTCCGGCCTTCTTCGGTCCGGAACGCGTCAGATCGGGCGGTGCGGAGGATGGTGCCGCCGCGCTGGATGATGTTGGCCACGCTGCGGGGGCCGAACTCAACCATCTCACCTTCTATGAGTCCCTGGTAGCCGCGGTAGATGCCGTACACGGAGAGGCCGTCATGGACGGCGGTCCGGACCACCGCCCGCAGGGCCGCGTTCATGCCCGGTGCGTCGCCGCCGCTGGTGAGTACGCCCAGATGGGAGGGTTTCATGCCTGTCAGTTTACCTGCAACGCGGTGCCGACGGAACGGCCGAGTCAAGGAACTTGACATGACCGCACTCAAGATTCATAATATACGCAATGAATCAGGAACGTTTCACAGAATCCGCACTCGCTGCATTGGTCGCCGCCCAACGGTTGGCCCAGGAGCAGCAGAACCAACAACTTGAGCCGGCCCACGTCCTGGCCGGCCTTCTCGACGAACCGGACGGCGTCGCCAGCCGACTGCTGGAACGCGCCGGCGGCCAGCCGGCACAACTGAAGGCTGCACTCCAGACCGCCATCGCCAGACTGCCGAAAGTATCCGGTGGCAGCGGCCAATACCTCAGCAACTCACTCAATACCGCACTGCAGGAAGCAGAGAAGATCGCCTCGGAGTGGAATGACAGCTTCGTGGCGGCTGACAGCCTGTTCGTGGCTCTGGCGCGCAACGCCGGCAGCCTCGCTCCCGGCGCCCTGCCGGGTGCCGCTCAGCTCGAGGACGCAGCCCGCGCCATCAGGAAGGGGAACACCGTGGACAGCAGATCCGCAGACAGCAACTTTGAAGCACTCGAGAAGTACGGTACCGACCTGACCCAGCGCGCCCGCGACGGCAAACTTGATCCGGTCATAGGCCGCGACGCTGAGATACGCCGCGTCATCCAGATCCTGATGCGCCGCACGAAGAACAACCCGGTGCTCATAGGTGAACCCGGCGTGGGCAAGACGGCCATCGCCGAAGCGCTGGCCCTGCGCATCATCAACCGTGACGTGCCCGAGGGCCTGCAAGGCAAGCGGGTCATGGCGCTCGACATGGGCAGCCTGCTGGCCGGAGCCAAGTTCCGTGGCGAGTTCGAGGAACGGCTCAAGGCGGTCATCAGCGAGACGGTCCAGTCTGACGGCGAGGTCATACTGTTCATCGACGAGCTGCACACCATCGTCAATGCCGGTAAGGCCGAGGGCGCCGTGGACGCAGGCAACATGCTCAAGCCGCCCCTGGCGCGTGGCGAACTGCGCATGATCGGCGCCACCACGCTGTCCGAATACCGCGAGATCGAGAAGGACGCCGCCCTTGAACGGCGCTTCCAGCCCGTGCTGGTGGAGGAGCCGACGGTGGAGGACACCATCAGCATCCTCCGCGGCATCAAGGAGAAGTACGAGCTGCACCACCGGGGCGTGCGCATCT
>CAZBBU010000338.1:0-2503 GCA_964489965.1 uncultured bacterium | reverse complement strand
CGGGCCAGCAGGGGCGCCGTCACCATCGCCTTCGATGATGGCCGGAGTGACGTCTTCGATTACGCCTGGCCCCAGCTGCGTGCGCGTGGACTGACGGCCACCGTGTTCGCAATCCCCGAGCTGATAGGTCATGACGGCTACATGACCCAGCAGCAGCTGTACGTGCTGCACGATGCGGGCTGGGAGATCGCCGCGCACGGTGAGCATCCCCTCAACTGGATGACCGATGAGGAACTGCAGCGGCACTTCAGGTTCGCCAGTGAGTGGCTCGCGGCCAGCGGCTTCGGTGACAGGCAGAACTACGCCTACCCGAACGGCCTTTACAACGAGAGGATTCTGGAACTCATCGCCCAGCGTTTCGTCACCGGCCGCACCATCAATGCTCAGAGTGACGTGCTCGGTTACGCGAGTCCTTACCGGCTGGGCGGCATCTCCGTGTACCCCGAGTTGCCTCAGGAGGAGCTCGAGCGGCTCATCTCGGCAGCCGTGAAGGGCGGTGAATGGCTGACCATCGTGTTCCACCTGTTCAAGGAAGAGCCGGATGTGCCCACCCAGTTTCCGCCTTCCCGTTTCGAAAGCCTGCTCGACTACCTGGTTGAGAATGAGGTGCAGGTACTCACCACCCGACAGGCCTGGCAGCTCAACCAGCAGTTGGCTATCTGTGGCCCCGGCCATGACGGTGGCCGCCAGCTCACGCCCGAAGGACCGAGTGAAGCCGGCATCAAGTGTGGCTGACGCCGGACGTCTGTTACAGTCTGCGCATGACGAAGCCCCGCATCCTGGTAACCACTTCCACGGGTCAAGGCACAGACCTGCAGCGTCTCGACGCCGTGACCGGCCGGAACTACTCGCAATCAGTCGCCCGCGCCGGCGGCCTGCCGTTCATGGTCGCGAGCCTGGACCCTGAGCTGGCGCCCGAACTGCTGGAGGGCGCGGACGGCGTGCTGTTCACGGGCGGCGTGGACGTCCATCCCCGCCACTTCGGCCAGGAACCGTCCCGGGACCTGGGCAAGGTCGATACCGACCGTGACGCGTTCGAACTCGCCCTCTATCACGCAGCCAGGCAGCGGGGCCTGCCGATCCTGGGCGTGTGCCGCGGCCACCAGCTGATCAACGTGGCCGAAGCCGGCAGCCTGCACCAGCATCTCTCCAGTGACGTCACAAGGCTGGATCACAGTCAGAAAGCCATGGGCGGCGAACCGCACCACCTGGTCAGTCTGGAAGCCGGTTCTGTACTTGCTTCGGCGTTTGCGGCAGATCAGGTGATGACCAACTCGTACCACCACCAGGCGATCGACAGGCTCGCGCCCGCCCTGCGCGCCGTCGCCCACAGCAGTGACGGGCTGATCGAAGCCGTGCAGGGCAGCAGCGGAGCGTGGCTGCTGGGCGTGCAATGGCATCCCGAGATGAGCCAGGAACGCCACCCGGAACAGTTGGCGCCGTTCCGGGCGTTCATCGATGCCGTTTCAGAATCGAGGCTGGTTTCAGCCTGAAGTCTTATTCGGTAAGTGCGTCCCGGATGCGGTCAAGCTGCTCCTGGGTCATGCCGGCAGCCAGCAGGTACTGGCGCGCACCGCCGTAGTTGTCAACCAGGTAGTCAAGGAACTCCCTTATGTACTCAGGCTGGCAGGAGATCATGTGTTCGTACTGGACCATGTCAAGGCCGCTCTTGCGCGCGAACTCACGGAAGTCGTCACGAAGCGGCTCCAGGTAAACGTCCGTCAGGGCGTAATCGTGCACGATGGTGTCATGGTCCACGCCAACCAGGTCAAGCAGCAGCGCCACGATGATGCCGGTGCGGTCCTTGCCGGCGGTGCAGTGCACCAGAGTGGGCTCGCCTGAAGCGAACGGCTCGATGGCCTGGACAATCTGGTCCTTGCTGCTGTCCAGCAGTTCGGTGTACATCTCCACCAGTGTGGGGATGGCGCCGATGGGCAGGCGTTCGGGTGCCAGGCCGGCGAACAGGGACACGTTACGGTACTCAACCTGGTCGGAATCACGGAACACGTTGGGGGCACGCTCAGTTTCGTGGTCGTGCCGCAGGTCAACGACCTGTCTGAGACCCCGTCTGATCAGCTCACGCTGGCCCTCATCGTCCAGCATGTGCAGCGATGCCGAGCGCAACAGCCGTCCGCTGCGGACCGTACGGCCATCGCTCGTGCGGTACCCGCCAAAGTCACGGAGGTTGGCTACGTTGTTGATGGTGATCAGCCGGGCCTGATCTTCGCTGGCTACCGCCATGCTGCCAGTGTTCATGCAAACGTCTCCGAGTGCACCAGGTTGCGCTTTATGAAGTCACGGTTGAGCTCCACGCCGATGCCGGGTCCGGTGGGCACCTGCTGCACGCCGTCCACAGCGTCCAGCATCACGGTGGTGACGTCTTCGTCCCAGTAGCGGCTGGCACTGGCCGTGTCACCGGGCAGCACGAAGTTCTCCAGGCTGCTCAGATGCAGGTTGTGGGCCCGGCCGATGCCGGCCTCGAGCATGCCGCCGCACCAGACCG
>CAZBBU010000337.1:0-2510 GCA_964489965.1 uncultured bacterium | reverse complement strand
CATCATGAAGTACGTCGCCAGTGCATTGCAGCACATTCACGAGGCAGGCATCATTCACCGTGACATCAAGCCCGCCAACATCATGGTGCTCAAGGGTGGTTTTGACGGCGGCCGCGTGCAGCCGGATGCCGTCAAGCTGATGGACTTCGGCATCGCCGGCGGAAAGGTGCTGTCCAGGTTGACCATGACCGGGGCCCGGGTGGGCACGCCGGTCTACATGTCACCCGAGCAGGCGCGCGGCCTGAAGATCGACCACCGCAGTGACATCTACAGCCTGGGACTGGTGTTCTACGAGTTGCTCACTGGTGAGACCGCTTTCAAGGGTGGTTACGAGGCGATCGTGCATCAGCAGATCTTCCAGACGCCCGCGCCGCCTCGGCAGCTGAACCTGAAGATCGGCCGGGAGCTTGACGAGATGATCATGCGTATGCTGGCCAAGGATCCGGAGGAGCGGCCGGGTCTGGCCGAGGTGATCGCCTTCCTGGACACGCAGGAGTTTACTGACGAGGACGTGCCGGAGCTGGCCAACAGGCTGGTGGTCACGGTGGGGTCCAAGCAGGGCGTTGTCCGCATCCTGGATACGGCCGGCAACCTGCACGCCAGCATCGGCGACATCGGCTTGGGTCCGCGGGAGTTCAGCTCGGCCCCGGTGGCAGTGACGACGGACCGGGACGGCAACATCTACGCGGTGGTGTTCGAATACCGTGCCGGGCAGTCGGACCACAAGATGATCCGCAAGCTGGACGGCAACGGTGATCTGCAGTTCGCCTTCGGCCGTTACGGCATGAAGCCCGGTGAGTTCCTGCAGCCAGTGTCCCTGAGTGTCGGGCCTGACAACAGTCTTTTCGTGCTGGATGGCGAGACGTTCATGGTGCAACGGTTCGACAGCCAGGGAAATTTCCAGTTGGGCTTCGGCGGGCGCGGTGAGGGCCGCGGCACCTTCGGTGAACCGCGGCACTTGACGGTGGGACCTGATGGTTCCGTGTTCGTTCTGGATACCGGCAACCGCCAGGTGCAGAAGTTCAGTGGTGACGGCAAGTACCTGACACGCTGGGCTTTCCGCAGCAGTGCCGAATCGAGTGAGCTGCGTGAGCTCGACGGGTTGGCCACAGACAGTAAGGGTTTCGTGTACATCGCGGATGCAACCAACGGCAAGATCCGCAAGATCTCACCGGATTCGCGGGTGGTGCAGTCGTACAGTTACGAGACTCGTCAGGGGGAGAACATCGACGGCCAGCTTGACCTGGGTGTCGATTCTGACGGCTTCCTGTACGCCGGTCGGCCACCTGATCCGCAAGTTTGCACCGGACGGCAGCCTCTTCACCACGCTGGAGACTTACGCGCCGCTGGTGCAGATGGTGGTGGATTCCAAGTCGGACTGAGTTGCTTTTCCCGGGTGCTCAGAAGATTGGCAGTACCAGGTTTATGAGCCTGAGTATCAGCGACTGGAGCAGGCCCACGAGTCGTGGCAGGACGCCGCTCAGGTTGAGAAGCAGGAACAGGATGATGAAGCCCATGGTGCCGAAGCTGGCGACCTGTTGCACGAAGCGGCGCAGTCCCGGGTTGCCGAGCGCCAGGGCTGCGTGCCCGCCGTCCAGTGGGATTACGGGGAACAGGTTGATGGCGGCGTGGAGGATGGCGGTACTGCCGGCAACTATGAAGCCCTGGCCGGCATCGCCACCGCCGTTGAGGAGCAGCAGCACGCCCACCAGGTAGGACACGAGTGATACCAGCAGGTAGGCGATGGGGCCGCTGTACCAGACGATCGCTTCCTGGCGTCGTCTGTAGTTGCGGCTGTTGACCGGTATCTGCCGGGGCCAGCCGAAGCCCAGGATGAGCAGCAGCATCACGCCGAAGCCGTCCAGGTGACGGGCGGGCTCGAAGGCGCCGAAGCCGGCGAGGCGGGGGCTGTGGTCACCCAGGCGCGCGGCGATCCAGGTCTGGAATATGTTGTGGAAGATGAGGGCGGCGATCATCACGATGCTGGCTATGACCAGGATGGTGATGTTGTTGAAGTAGTTGAGCAGCATCAGTTGTCTCCAGGGCCGGTTTCGGTGTCTCTTGCGGCGGCCTGCCCGTCCAGCAGCACTTGGGCCAGAGCGAGTTCAGCTTCGAACGAATCGACCTGCCCGGCCTGTCTTGCCTTCGCCACTTTTGCGAGGATGCGACCGACCTCTGGGCCGGCCCGGACGCCCAACTTTAACACGTCACTACCGCGTAATCTGCGTCGTTTGGGCAGCGCCAGGAAGGCGTCCGTGAGCTCGCGATGGTGTTCGCTGAAGCAGCGGACCAGCTGGATTTCGGCGGGGCTCATGCGGGTGAGCACGTCTTCCGTGAGCTTCTCGTGCGCGTGCCGGACGTAGTCGAGCCGGTCCAGCGACTGGCGGTAGGCTCCCGGCCAGCTGAAGCGGCTGATGTGCCCGTCGGCCTTCGTGCTTCCGGACTCCAGGAGCAGTGCCAGGAGCGCGGCTTCTGACCTGATTTCCCCCTCGAGTTTCTGCGCGTCAAGC
>CAZBBU010000336.1:0-2510 GCA_964489965.1 uncultured bacterium | reverse complement strand
ATGCCATCGGCCTGTGGCACGAGCAGGCACGCAATGACCGGGACCTGTTCGTGGAGATACTCGACGAGAACATAAAACCCAAGAAGGGTCACAACTTCAACCGCACCGGTGACATTGGCAATGACGCCGGGCCGTACGACTTTGACTCGATAATGCACTACCACTGTTACGCCTTCAATATTGATGGGCGGCCCACCATCCGGGTGCTCGCGGACGGCGTCACCTGCGCCGATCTGGGTGACAACCTGTGGCTCTCCGATGGTGACATCCTGTCGACCTACCTGATGTACCCGCCGGAGTTCAGTATCGCCGGTGTCAGCTCGGCAATCTACCAGCGGAGTTTGCGCCTGCAACCGTCCATCAGCGCCGAGCGCGCGATCAAATCCAAATACCTGGTCTGGTCCATAGACGGTGTGGAACGGGCGACCGGGACCAGCAGCCCCACCATCACGCTTTATGACCTGGCGCCTGGCGTGCATGAGCTCAAGCTGGAAGTACGGATCTCGGGCGTCACGGTCGGTTCCCGTACCGCCACCTTCCAGGTGAGCAACGTAGCGCCGGAAGTGGCGATACAGGAGCCAGCAGCGGGACAGGAATTCTGCCAGGACCAGGAGTTCGATCTGGTCGCCAGCGTCTTCGATGCCGACGGATTCCCGGATTACACGCTGCCCGATGACGATGTCACCTGGAGCTCCGGTGGGGCAGTACTCGGCACTGGCGCGACTGCGACCGCGTCGTTCTCCACCACCGGCGCCAGGACCATCACCGTTACGGCAAGTGACGTCTATGCGTCAGACACTGACTCGGTCACCATCCAGATCGTCACCTGTACAGGTGACGCGCCCGACGTGGAGATCATCAGCCCTACAGTAGGTTTCAACGAGTTTGCGGCTGACTCCGACGCGCACGGCTATTACATTGAGGTGTTGTTGCAGGGAACCGCAACTGACTCAGAAGACGGCGTACTGAGTGGAGCCAGTCTCGTGTGGACCACGGATCGTCCCGAACTGCAGCCGGACAACGACCCTGTCCTGGCGACAGGCGAGAGTGGAACCGTACGCCTTTACGCGGCGTGCTCCGGGCCGAGCCACACCATCACCCTCAGCGCCACGGACAGCGACGGCAACGTCACCACGCGCACCAGATTCGTGGAGATTCAACTGCTCTGCTGAACGCTCCGCCAGCCCGGCAGGGCGCGGCAGACGCCGAATGAGAAATTGCACCCGGTAGAGCCTCCTGGAAGTCTGCTACTTTGCAGCAGCGAACTTCCAGGAGGTGCAACATGGCCAAAGCGGAAAAATCAGGCAGCGGCAGGAAACCACCCGAACCGAGTGACAGCCACGCTGAGATCACAGACTGGCTCAACCGAGTGATGCCTGACCTGCAGCCGGTGGTCCGGAAACTCGACGAGATGATACGTGCGGCACACCCGGACGTGCACTATGCGCTCAAGTGGAAGAAAGCCTACTACGGGCTGCCTGACCAGGGCTGGATCATCGAGCTGGTCGCCTACGACGTCTCGGTGAACGCCGTGTTCCTCGGCGGAGCCGACTTCGGGAAGCCACCGCCGCTGGGGGAGAAAGGGCGCTCCAGGTACATCAAAGTGCGCTCAGTTGAAGAAGTCGAAACCAAGGAGATGCAGGGCTGGATTGAGCAGGCCGGGAGAGTTGAGGGCTGGCAGGAGTAGCGCTTGCACCTGGCGCCAAACCTATAGGCGGGGTGCCAGCGATTCAGGTGGCCAGCCACTCAAACACCAGAGTCGTTGAACCGTCATCGTTCCGACGGTTGTCGGCCAACCTGAAGCCGGATTTCTGCAGGACTCGCTGTGAGGCAAGATGCTCAGGTGCCACCGTCGCGATGACGCGAGCAAGCTGATGCTGACTGTTCCCGTAGTGGACCAGCTCAGGCACAACCTCGCTGGCCAGGCCCCTGCCCCAATATTCACGCCTGAAGGCGTATTTCACTTCGGCCTCCGCCTGGTTGCCGGGGTGCACCAGGCCGGCGAAGCCGACAACCTGGCCAGTAGCGCGCTCGACCAGAGTGAACATGCCATAACCACGGCGTGCATAGTTGTCAAAAGTTACCTGCAGCCAGCGTTCGCACTCCTGGCGCGTGATGGGCGTTCCATCGCCAACCCAGCGCATGGCGTCCGCGTCCGAGTACGCGGCGTAGAGCGATTCAAGGTCGTCTGGCAGCCAGCGGCGGCAGGTCAGGCGTTCAGACTCAAACACTACTGCTTGCATGACTTCCATTATGAATCGCGATGCCCCGGGCCAGCTCCTTGTACAGCGTTTCGGGCGTTAATCGCCACATGCGCGGTTAACTTGTACAGCATGGACGTTATCGAAATTATCCCCGTCAAGCCAGGCGATGTCGAGCTGCTGCAAGCGATAGGCCGGCAGACTTTTGCTGAAACGTTCGCCGAAACGAATTCCGAAGAGAACATGCTGAGCTATCTCGAGGCTGGATTCTCACTTCAAAAACTGACCGAGGAACTGAGGAACAGCAAC
>CAZBBU010000335.1:0-2519 GCA_964489965.1 uncultured bacterium | reverse complement strand
TAGACCATTCTCGTGGCCACCAAGATGGACGACGAGCGCCACCTAGATGTCGCGGAGTTCTATGAACTGTACGGACTCGGCTTCGGCGAGCCCTTCCCCACCGCTGCCGAGCATGGCGTGGGCACCACCGAACTGCTGGAGGAGATCGATTCAAAACTTCCGGAATCGGAGTCGGGACCCGAGGAGCAGAACCTGGCGATCGCCATCATCGGCCGGCCCAACGTCGGCAAATCCAGCCTGCTGAACGCGATCGTGGGGGATGATCGCGTGATAGTGGCGGACATCCCGGGCACCACCAGGGATTCGATCGACGTGGAGTTCGATTACGCCGGCCGCTCGTTCACGCTGATAGACACTGCCGGCATCCGCAGGAAACCAGACGAGCACCTTGAGTACTTCTCCAAGCTCAGGAGCGAACAGGCCCTTCTGCGGGCCGACGTATCCATCCTGGTCATCGACCCGTTCGAGTTCGGAGACCACGAGATGCGACTGGCCAACCTGGCGCTCGAGGCAGGCAAACCGGTCGTCATGGCAGTGAACAAGTGGGACCTCGTGGCTCCCGAGGATCAGCGGCTGGTCCTCGCAGACCTGGACCAGGAGCTGAACCACATCAGCTTCGCCCCGCGGGTCTTCACCAGCGCCCTGGAGGCAGACGGTCTGGAGGAGCTGCTTGCGGCCACGGTCAGGGTGTTTGACGTTTCACACCGCCGGATCACCACCGGCCAGCTGAACGGCTGGCTGGACATCTGGACGCAGAGGGTGCAACCGCCCAACTTCAAGGGGCGGCCACTGAAACTCCTCTACGCCACGCAGCCTGACGTGGCCCCGCCAGTGTTCATCTTCCACGTGAACAACGAGGAGTACGTGACCAGGCCCTACGAACAGTACCTGCGCAACCGCATCCGTGAGGATCTGGGATTCTCCGAAGTGCCCTTCCGCCTGATCTTCAAGGCCCGTGCCGGTGGCAAGCGCGTCCGGCTCTAGCCGCGCGAGCGCCTGACTGCCAGGCTGACCTTCAGGTTCCCGCGGCGCGTTCCGCCATCCACGGACAGCAGTTCGAACTCGCCCAGACCCCGCGCCATCACCTGCTGGCCGGGTTCCACCTGCGCTGACTTGCCGGCGGGCGCCCCGGCAATATGCACGTTGCCGCTGGCCACGCCCTTGGCGAAATAGGAGCGGGACACCCTGAAGGCCCGTGCTCCCAGCACGTCGATGCGCAGTGACGGCACCACCGCGCCCACCAGTTCTGTTTCCGACTGAGACTCTCCCATGGCCTGCCCTCCGAACAGGTAAGGATAACCGGCCGCAGGTAATAATGACCGGATGACTTCGATAACCGTTCTGGGCAGCACCGGTTCCATCGGAACCCAGACGCTGGACGTGGCCCGCTGGCGCGGTTACCGCGTCCACGGGCTGGTGGCCGGTGACAATGCGGAGCTCCTGCTGGAGCAGATCCGGGAGTTCCGGCCCGCAGTCGTATCCTGCAGTGACAGCGCGGCAGAGCAGCTGGCCGGGCACCTGCCACAGGGAACGCGCCTGCTCATGGGAGCTCCGGGGGCGGAAGAAGTTGCGGCTGAGCCGGTTGACACCGTGGTGGCAGCAATCCCCGGCATGGCGGGCCTGCCACCCCTGCGCGCGGCACTGCGCGCCGGGCGGCACGTGGCTCTGGCCGGCAAGGAAGCCATGGTCATCGCCGCCCCGCTGATCCGTGAACTCATCGCCGACTTTGGCGGCCGGATCACCCCCGTGGACTCCGAACATTCCGGCCTGTTCCAGTGCCTGGCCGGCGAGGACATGGACACGGTCCACTCGATGGTGCTCACCGCCTCCGGCGGGCCGTTCCTGCGCGGACCACGGGACCTGGGCAGCGTGACCGTGCAGCAGGCACTCGATCATCCGAACTGGAGCATGGGCCGGAAAGTCACCATCGATTCGGCCACCCTGTTCAACAAGGGCCTGGAGGTGCTGGAAGCCCAGGGGCTGTTCGACCTGCCGCTGGACCGCATCGAGGTTCTGGTGCACCCTCAGCAGCTGGTGCACGGACTGGTGCGCTTCCGGGACGGGTCAGTGAAGGCCCAGCTGGGACCGCACGACATGCGGCCACCCATCCAGTACGGGATCGAAAGCCCGGCCCGGCCGCCCGTACCGCTGGAACCTCTTCCGCTCGCCGGCACCTGGGAGTTCCTGGAACCGGACCTGGAGCGCTTCCCGGCCCTGGCTCTCGCTTATGAGGCCGGCAGGCGCGGCGGTTTCGCCCGAACTTACCTGAATGCAGCCGACGAGGTGGCAGTGGACGGCTTCCTGTCCGGTCTCGTCCCGTTCAGCGGCATCACCCGGGTGCTGGCCGACACACTGGAGCAGGCTCCCGCTGGCGAACCGGGCTGGGAGGAACTGGCTGAAGCGGACCGGGCAGCACGGCATATTGCCCGCGAACGCCTGCAACAGCTACGGGCTATTCTGTGAACGGGCCGCAACGGGCCCGCTAGGGGCAACATGATTACTGCAATAACAATGATCGT
>CAZBBU010000334.1:0-2521 GCA_964489965.1 uncultured bacterium | reverse complement strand
CGCCTTGTAGGCGTCGAAGAACGGCTCCATGTCCACGATCAGGTCCTTGTGCACCTTGAAGGCACCCAGCGGTTCGACCGTGATGAAGTTGCCCAGGTCCTTGACCAGCACCTTGCAGGCCAGGCGGTTCACGCCGTTGATGCGCATGGCGTCAGAGCCGCAGATGCCGTGACCGCAGCTGCGGCGGTAGGACAGGGTTCCATCGACTTCCCATTTGACGTGGTTGAGGACGTCAAGCACACGGTCCGTGGGCTGCACGTCCAGCTTGTACTCGACGAAGTGCGGCAGCAGGTCCTTCTCGGGATTGAAGCGCCGGATCTTGAGGGTGAGCTCCATCTTTCCTCCAGCCTTGTTCCGGGCCAGTCACGCCCGGCATTCGGTATGGTCACAGTGTATCAGTAAAGTGCGCCGGGAACGACCGAGTTTTGGTTGCAGCGGCGCTTGTCGCTGCGCGCCCGCCTGTGCTAGGATTATGCGGTTGACGGCTCGGCGTGGCGTCTGCCTGCAGCGGATCACGCCATCTGCAAGACGAAGCAGGACACACACAGAGTCAGGAATCAAGGAGAACAATGGCTAACACCCTGTCTGCAAAGAAGCGCATAGTCAAGTCGGAGAAGGCCCGCGCAGCCAACCGCGCCCGCAAGAGCACCATCCGCACTTTCACCAAGAAGGCCATCACCGCCGCAGAAGCCGGTGATTTCGAAGCAGCCGCCAAGTTCCAGAAGGTCAGCCAGAGCCTGATAGACAAGGCTGCCAAGGGCTCGACCCTGCACCGCAACACTGCTGCACGCCGCAAGGCCCGCATTGCCAAGCGCATCGCGGAACTGCAGGCCAACGCCGCCTGAGCAGCCAGACGCTGTAACTTACAGGCAAGCGCCCCGGTCCACATCGGTCCGGGGCGCTGTTCATTGCTACCATTGGCCATGCCCCCGAGAATCATCCTGGTTGGCAGCAAGAACAGTGCCAACGTGGGCGCGGCAGCCCGCGCCATGAAGAACTTCGGCTTCACTGACCTGTACCTGGCATCCCCGCGCTGCACCATCGACGCCCAGGCGCGCGCCCTGGCGTCACACGCCGGCGACGTTCTTGACGATGCCGTGATCACCGTCGGGCTGGCCGCGGCACTCGCCGGCTGCACCTGGGCAGTCGGTACCACCGCCCGTGGCCGGGCCAGCGAGAACAACGTGGTGCTCGATGCGGAAGCCGGTCTGCGCCAACTGCCGGCAGAGGGCTCCGCGCTCGTGTTCGGTCCCGAAGACACGGGACTCAGCAACGCCGACCTGGACCTGTGCCAGGCGTACATCACCATCCCCACCGCCGACTACGCCTCCATCAACCTCGCCCAGGCAGTAAACATCCTCTGCTACCAGTGGTTCCAGCTGCAGCAGGCGGGAACCGAGTTCCAGGAGTCGGCCGGGCTTGCGGCACGTGACCAGCTCGAAGGCATGTACGGCCAGCTGATGGCCACACTGCACCACATCGGTTACACCGACCGTTTGCGCGCGGCAGGCGTCGAGCACATGTACCGCCGGCTGTTCGACCGGGCGCGGCTGACGGCCCACGAGGTCGCGGCTCTGCGGGGGCTGTGGTCACAGACACGCTGGGCCGCGGACCAGCCGCCTGAACGCGTGCCCGGCAACAGCGATGGCGACGGATGACAAACGTCATGCTGAAAAGCTGACTGAGCTCAGTACCGCTCTGATGCCTCCCTTCCGATAATCGGTACATGTTGAGAGAGAGGCACCCGATGACGGAAACACACGACATTCAGCCTGCACGGCATGACAACTCGGGCCTGGGCAGTGCACTTGAGCTGCGCAACGTGACGAAGCGCTACGGCAAGGTGACCGCACTGACCGACCTGAACCTGGCGATTCAGCCGGGTGAGATAGTGGCGCTGCTCGGACCCAACGGCGCCGGCAAGACCACCGCCATCAACCTGCTGCTGGGTCTGATCCAGCCGGACAGCGGCCAGGCACTCATGTTCGGCCAGTCACCGCAGAGCCGGCTGAACCGCATGCGGACGGGCACACTCATGCAGGTGTCCGGCATTCCCGAGACGCTCACGGTCCGTGAACATCTGGAAGGCTTCGCCAGCTACTATCCGCAGCCACTGGCCATCCGCGAAGTGGTCGAGGCCACCGGACTCAGCGGCCTAGAAGGCCGGCTCTACTCCAGGCTCTCAGGTGGTCAGCGGCAGCGGCTGCACCTGGCCCTGGCACTGATTGGGGATCCGCAGGTGCTGTTCCTCGACGAGCCCACTACCGGGCTTGACCTGGAGACCCGCCGCGCACTGTGGCAGCTGGTGCGTGAATTCAGCGCCAGCGGCCGCACCGTGCTGCTGACCACCCATTACCTGGAGGAAGCCGACGCGCTGGCCGACCGCATCGTGATGCTCCGGCAGGGCAGCATCGTTGCTGACGGCACGCCGTCGGAGATAAAGGCCAGCACGGCCGCCCGGCGCGTGAGTGCCAGGACCGGCGTGCAGCTGGCCTTCGCCGCCGCCCTCAGTGGTGTGGTC
>CAZBBU010000333.1:0-2523 GCA_964489965.1 uncultured bacterium | reverse complement strand
CATCACCACCAACAGGATTCTTACACCCTCGATCATGGGTTTCGATTCGCTGTACATGTTGCTGCAGACGGTGCTGGTCTTCTTCCTGGGTTCGTATCGCCTGCTGCAGCTGAACACCAACCTGCTGTTCGTCATCGAAGTGGCCGTCATGATGGTGTTCGCCAGTGCACTTTTCTATCTGCTGTTCGTGGTCTCCAAGCGGAGTCTTCACATGCTGGTGCTCGTTGGCATCGTTCTGGGCCTGATGCTGCGGAACTTCACCAACCTGCTGCAGCGGGTCATGGATCCTACTGAGTTTGCCGTGCTGCAGGATGCCGGATTCGCCAGTTTCAATGCCATTCCGCGTGAGTTGTTGCTGGTTTCCAGCGTCCTGCTGGTGCTTCTGTTGTTCGCGACCTGGAGAATCAGGTTCACACTGGATATTCTGGCTCTGGGCAGGGAGATGGCCATCGGGCTGGGCGTGAATTATCAGAGGAGCGTGATGGTCAGCCTGGGCATCGTCACCGCCCTGGTGTCCATATCCACCGCCCTCGTGGGTCCAATCACCTTCTTCGGCCTGCTGGTCGCCAACCTGGCCTACGTACTGGTCAGGTCGTACCGGCACGGAGTGGTGATCGCGGTGGCGTCACTGATCGCCATCATCACGCTCGTAGGCGGACAGATGGTGCTGGAGCGCCTGTTCAGCTTCGATACGAGCCTGTCCGTGATTATTGAGTTTGTCGGCGGCCTGGTATTCATCTACCTGCTGCTGCGGGGAGTGGTCAGATGATAGAAGTCAACTCGGTGACCAAGCGCTACGGCCAGACTGCGGTCGTGAATGACGTCAGTGTGCAGATTGCCCGGGGCGGCATCACAGCCATCATCGGTCCCAACGGCGCCGGCAAGTCAACCCTGCTGTCGATCATCTCGCGGTTGATGAAACCGGACGGCGGCAGCGTCACCATCGATGGCCAGGACATAAACAGCATCGTCAGCGACAGCCTGGCCCGCCAACTGGCGGTGCTGAGGCAGGACAATCACCTGGCGGTACGCCTGACGGTTGAGGACCTGGTGGCGTTCGGCCGTTACCCGTACAACAAGGGGCGACCCACGCAGGAAGACCGGCAGCACATCGAGGCCGCCCTGGACTTCCTGGAACTGTCCGATCTGCGCTTCCGCTTTCTGGACGAGCTCTCGGGCGGCCAGCGCCAGCGCGCCTTCGTGGCGATGGTTCTGTGCCAGGACACTGACTACATCCTGCTGGATGAGCCGCTTGCCAGCCTCGACATGCGCCATGCCGTGTCGATGATGAAGCGCCTGCGGCGCGTGACGGACGAGCTGAACAAGACAGTTGTGCTGGTCCTGCACGACATAAACTTCGCTTCCACATACGCCGATTCCATCATCGCCATGAAGGACGGCGGCCTGGTTCACCATGCGGGTCCCGAAGAGGTGATCACCCCGCGGGTACTGCGCGAAATCTACGACATGGACGTGGTCGTGCATCAGATTGAAGGCAAGCGGGTCGGACTGTACTTCGAATAGTCAGCTGAGTTCGATAACCACGGGCACATGGTCACTGGCACCCTTGCCCTTGCGTTCGTCACGATCGATGTAAGCGCCACCTATACGTGCCGCGAGTGATGGCGAGGCCAGGATGAAGTCGATGCGCATACCCTGGTTGCGCGGGAAGCGCAGCTGGGTGTAATCCCAGTAGGTGTAGCCTTCGGGCACCAGCTCGCGGACCACGTCGCGGTAGCCGAGTTCCAGAAACCTGTTGAAGGCGCTGCGTTCGGCGGCGGACACGTGGGTGGCTCCCTCGAACACGGACATGTCCCACACGTCGTGGTCCAGAGGGGCGATGTTGAAGTCCCCTGTCAGCGCGACCGGCTGATCAAGCAGGCCGCCGGCCTCTGCGGCGAGTGCTTCCAGCCATCTGAGCTTGTAGGAGAAGTGCGGGTGGTCCAGCGCACGGCCGTGAGGCACGTAGAGGCTGTAGACGCGGACGCCTCCGGTCGTGACGGCGATGGCACGCGGCTCGGCCTGCTCCGCGTCGCCAAAAACGGGTACCCCATCAAAGTTGTGCTGCACGTCTTCCATTGGCAGGCGGCTGATGATGGCAACGCCGTTCCACTGGTTAAGGCCGAGCACCTCCACCTGGTAGCCAAGGTCTCTAAGTGCTTCAAACGGAAACTGCTCGGGCTTGCATTTGGTCTCCTGGATGGCCAGGACATCCACGTCATGCCTGACCAGCCAGTCAACCACCCGGTCGATTCGGGCTCGGATCGAGTTAACGTTCCAGGTCGCGATCTTCATAAGTGCCTCAGGTTAGCACCCGCCTGGTGTCAGCTAAAGATTGGTCAACGGGAGTCCGCTGAGCTTTGCGAAGGCCCTGAGTGACGCCGCGTGCTTGCCATGTACGAGCGAGACGTGGTGTTCCCAGCCACCATCCAGCAGTTCACGCACAACATCGCCCGCGGGGGTATTGATGGTCCGGACCCGTGCGGCTGCGCGCCGCAAGGTGAGCCGTTCGTCGAGCACTTC
>CAZBBU010000332.1:0-2526 GCA_964489965.1 uncultured bacterium | reverse complement strand
ATGGTGGGTGACAGCACCAGGTCATAATCCGCGAGTTCCTCGCGGAAGCGGCCGCGCAATGACGTCCTCAAATGCTGGAGCTTCAGGTAATCGTCGGGGTCCCGCTCGCCGTAGGACAGGATCGCGGCGCTCGCTTCTATCAGGTCGGCCCCGGACCGGAGCAGGTCCGAGTACATGCGGTAGGCCTCCCAGCCGGCGAAGGTGCCATAGCGGCGCGCCTCCCGGATCTCCTGCAGCAGGGGCAGCTCGCCCCTTACAACCTCGATGCCCAGGCCCTCAAGTTGCAGCAGGGCTGCTGCGAAGTCCCCGGCCACCTCGTCGTCAAGCTCCTCCAGCAGCACGGTTTCCGGAACGAAGGCGCGCCTGGAGCCGGGCCGGCCGATCGACTTGTAACGCGGGTCAAGCACCGAGTAGAGCAGTTCGGCATCGGCGGCGCTGTTCGCCAGCGGACCGATCGTGTCCAGAGTGCTGCTCAGGGGGAAGACTCCGCGCAGATCCAGCCGCTTGCTGCCGGGTTTGAAGCCGGCGATGCCGTTGCAGGCGGCAGGGATGCGGATGGAACCGCCGGTGTCGCTGCCGATGGCCAGCGGCACCTCACCTGCAGCGACTGCCACGGCGGAGCCGGAGGACGAACCTCCGGGGATGCGTTCCCTGTCACGGGCGTTGAGTGGGGTGGTCAGGCTCGAGGTGCCAAGCGCCGTGAAGGCCAGTTCCGTCATGTTGCAGCGCCCCATGATCACGGCGCCGGCCTGCTCCAGCATTCGCACTGCGGCGGCGTCGTCCGTCTCGGTGGCGAGCGGCAGACGCGGGTCCAGGCCCGCCAGCGAGATCTCGCCCTTCATGTTGATGTTGTCCTTGATGCCTATCGGGATGCCTTGCAGGGGCCCGCGGTCTTCGTCCTCACCGAACAGGAGGTCGGCAACCCGTGCCATCTCAAGCGCACGCTCCGGCGTCAGTTTGCGCCAGGCGCCGAAACGGCTGGCTTCAGCGCGACTCAGGCACTCCTCCGTGAGCTCAACGGAGGTGAGTGCGCCTTGCCTGAGGGCTGAGGCCAGTTCGGACACGCTCAGTGAAGCAGGCATGCCGGTCAACAGCCGCATCCGGGAAGCAGGGGGGTCATTTACCAAGGATACATTGGCGCTTGCCGAAGAAGGTCCGGCTTCACGCCCGCAAGGCCGCGCTGGCGAGAACGGCCATGCCTATGCTGCCGGCACGCTGGTCCACGAACGGAGGTAGCAACAGTGCCATCAGATGACAGCAGGTCCCTGGATCCTTTCATCACCGCTTACGGCCCGCATCCCGTGGTCGTGATGACCGAATTCGGAGCGGATGCTGAGGCAGTGCACGCCTGTATCGTGCGGCCCAGGTGCCTCAGCTCCCACACCTCAGGGCCGAGCTGGCACCAGGCCCACTGGCAACTGTTCAACAGTCTGCTCAGCGAGTACATGAACCTTGACCGCAACCGCTCGCAGCTGGGGCCGGAACTCCTGCTGCGCCTCTCCACTCTGGATGAGTTGCGTGACAACGGTACGCTCAAGCTGCTTGCCGCCATCGCCCGCAGCGGCTTCCCGCCCGAGTTGCACGAAGCAGGGCTCCGGGCGCCCGTCAGAATTGACACGCCGGGCTAGGGGCGATAGCTGACGCTGATGCTGCCCACGCCAGCGATCCTGCCTTCGAGCCGGTCACCGGGGTTGACGGCGCCGACGCCCGCGGGCGTGCCGGTCATTATCAGGTCACCGGCCCGCAGTTCGACCAGGGTGCTCAGGTAAGCGATGGCGTTTGCCACCGGCCACAGCTGCTGCTTCAGGTCGCCGTCCTGGCGGACTTCATCGTTGACGCTGAGGCTTATCCGGCCACTGCCCGGATGGCCGATCCGGCTGGCTGGTGCGATGGCGCCGATCGGCGCGGAGCAATCGAAGCCCTTGGCCAGGTCCCAGGGCCGGCCCAGCTTCTTGGCCTGTGCCTGCAGGTCACGCCGGGTCATGTCGAGTCCGGCGGCGTAGCCGAACACGTGATCCAGCGCGCCGGCGGCATCCAGGTTGCTGCCACCGGATCTGAGCGCCACCACCAGCTCCACTTCGTGGTGCAGGTCACTGGTGGCCGGCGGATAGGGCAACTCGCTGCCGTCCTGCACCACGGTGCCGACTGGCTTGCTGAAGAAGAAGGGCGGTTCCGATTCCGGGTCAAAACCCATCTCCAGGGCGTGGTCCGCGTAGTTGCGGCCGATGCACCAGATGCGCCGCACGGGGAACAGCGCGGAGGTGCCAGTCACCGGGATGGTGACTGGCGGCTCCGGATCGAAGACGAAGTTCACGGACTCAGAAGAGGCTGGCAACGTCCACGGCCTCGCCGGCATCAACGTAGGCGGTGTCCATCTGGGCCAGCTGCAGTTTGCCGGAGATGTCGTCGTTCACACCATGCCAGTAGGTGTAGCTCTCCAGCACCCAGATGCCGGACTCGCGCGTGCCGTTGCCGCTGCCCTTGACGCCACCGAAGGGCATGTGCGCCTCGGCGCCGTTGGTGGTG
>CAZBBU010000331.1:0-2526 GCA_964489965.1 uncultured bacterium | reverse complement strand
TTTATCGAGCAGGCTGGTGTCGCCGCTGTATGCCTCCTCGGTCGACTGCAGCAGGTAGGCCACACCGGCGAAGCCTCTGGCCAGCTCTGCGTCGGTCGCCTCGAGGCGCCTGCCGGCCTGCGTGCTGGCCCAATCCTCGCCCAGGTCTGCGGCTTTGCCGTTCCTGTCGGCTTGCATCTCAGCGAGGCGGTTGCCTATGAACCACCAGGAGCGCTTCAGGATTGGTCCGAGTTCCTGTTCGCTCTGGCTTTCGAAGCGACTGGTGAAGTCAGGATCCGAGTCGCTGTCGTGCTCACGGAGAGCGTCGCGTAACAAGACGGCATGCCGGAATGTGAGCGATGATCCGCGGCCGAGTGACGGGTCTGTGCAGGCCCAAGCGTCACCGAGCAACACCAGGTTCCTGACGAGCGCGGTGCCGTTCCTCATGAGACTCCGCTTGCGGTCATGCAGGGCTGCCAGCATGTGTACCTTCCCATCCAGCGGCTCGCCGTCCGCCCAGTGACTGGCTACGGGGTACATGCTGAGTGCCTGCATCCAGGTGTCCGGATCACGAAGTTGACGCAACTGCAGGTCGTCATCGCCGGTGAGCAGGGCGACGGACCAGGTGCCGTTATCAGCCGGCAAGGTGATGATCGACACCCCGTCGTGGAGCTGCAGCGTGCCCGCAAGCAGTTCCGGTACGCTGCCGTCGTGTGAGCGGAAGTGCCGGCTGTAGTAGGTGGTTCCTGCCTTTGCCTGCCACTCCGTCGGGGCCGGCAGGTCCTCGTCTCTCAGCCAGCGGGGCAGGGCCGAGCGGCGCCCACTGGCGTCAACCACCAGGTCCGCCTGCCAGCTGCCGTTCGTGCTCTGCACTCCGGTCACTCGCGGGCCCGCGGCGCTCGAGTCCAGCAGCAGCCCGGTCACGTTGATGCCACGCCGGATGTCCACACCTGGGGTCTCCCTGGCGAGTTCGGCCAGTACCTGCTCAAGGACGGGTCTGCGGGCAGTGATCGTCTCGAAGCGCTTGTCGGCGGGAAGCCAGTCATCCGGCTTGAGTGCAGGGTTTGCGTTCAGCAGGTTGATTCTCAGACCACCGGCCGCCAGCAGCCGTTCGGGCAGTTCGGGAAGCTCTGCCTCGGCTGAGTGCAGCCAGTCAGCCAGGTTCAGATGGACGTGCTGGAACTGCGGGGCACCGGGGCGACGCCAGGTAGCGCTGGGAGTGGCGGTGTCGCGCTCGAGGACTGTGACTGCATGCCCATCGCGGGCGAGCACTACGGCCGCGGTCAAGCCGGCCAGTCCGGCACCAATTATCAGTACTCTGCTCACCCCCATAGGTTACCGGTCAGGCCTCTACTGTCTGCCGGTCCTGGAGCAGATGGTAGATTCAGGCCTGGAATGATCGACATTCGGCATTCCACTGGTTCAGGGAAACGGAAGGTTGAGTTCGTATGGCAATCAAAATCACGCCCAAAACGGCGAAGAAGGCAGCCGCTGCAAGCCCGGAGCTGAACGAGCTGTTCCAGCGGATCCCGGTGCAGGATCTTGCCAACAAGCTTCACACTGACGAGAGTACGGCTCAGGAAGCACTCTCGGCTGCACTGCCAGCGTTACTGGCCAAGCTGCAGGACAACGCCAGCACCGCACAGGGCGCTTCCTCACTCGCTTCGGCTCTGCAGAGGCACAACAACCAGCTGGCGAGCGGCAACAGGGTCAACCTGGATGAGGTTGATACCCAGGATGGTCACAAGATCCTGCGGCACGTGTTCGGCAATGAACAGCCACGTGTGACGCAGCAACTTGCTGACAGTACCAGCGGCGCCTCCAAGGGCGTCCTGGACTCGCTGCTGCCGATGCTGGCCCCTATCGCCATGAGCTTCCTGTCCAACAAGCTCAGCGGCGGCAACCAGTCACGGCAACTGCAGCAGCAGGATGACGGTTTCGACCTCGGCGGCCTGCTCGGTGGCCTGCTGGGCGGTCGTCAGACCAGCCAGTCGAACCAGTCCGGCGGCTTCGATGTCGGCGGCCTGCTCGAGGGAATCTTCGGGAAGCGCTGAACGACAGCCCTGGGGATCAGGCGCCGAAACCGGAACCTGAAGCCACGTAGCTCTGGCCGATGAAGAACGCCATGATCGCGAACAGGAACGCCGAGCCAGTGACCAAAGTTGCGGTCCAGCGGGCGTTCCTGGTCTTTTCCGGCAGCCAGTAGTAAAGCAGGAAGAAGGCCAGTGGTGCGAGGCCACCCACGTAGTGGATGTACAGCTGCAGGACTCCCATGCCCTGATCCAGCAGCTTGATGCCGATGAGTGCCTGGAGCATCAGCACCAGTTGACACACGATGAACACTGAGTGGCCGAACCAGCCCATCGGCCTGCCTCTGATCGCGCACCAGACCGACCAGGCGAGCGCGACGAATCCGGCGATAAGCACGAGTCCGCCTACACTCGCGTGAACCCAGGATGGAACGATAATCGAGTCAATCACCCGGTGATTCTAACCAGTGGCGCCTTCCGCGGTTACATCCACCCCCAGGTAAGCACGACGTACCAC
>CAZBBU010000330.1:0-2526 GCA_964489965.1 uncultured bacterium | reverse complement strand
ACGTGGTCTTGCCACAGCCGGACGGACCGATGAGTGCCGTGACATTCCGGTCAGGGAACTTGAGGTTCACGTCACTCACGCCGCGGTTATTGCCGTAGTCCACGGTGATGCCCCGCGTCTCCAGCCTGATGCGCTCCTGGCCGGTCTGGTCTGTCAAGAGTCTCTCCTTCCGGTGAGCAGGCGGCCCACCAGGAACACTGCGATCACCAATGCGATCAGTACGATGCCGGCCGCCCAGCCCATGGCGTGCCAGTCCTTGTAGGGGCTTACGGTCAGGCTGTAGAGCCGCTGCGGCAGGGTGTCCGCGGCATTGGTCAGGTACTCGAGGGGATTCCAGGGGTTGCGTGGCAGGAAGTTGTTGCCGAGCGAGGTGAGCAGCAGCGGTGCAGCCTCCCCCGCGGCCCTGGCGAAGGCGATGAGCGCGCCGGTGACCAGGCCCGGCCGGGCTACCGGCAGGACGGTGGCCAGGATGACCCGCCAGCGCGGCAGGCCCAGGGCCAGGCCGGCTTCACGGATCGACCAGGGCACCAGTGTCAGGGCCCCTTCCGTGGCGCGGGCGATGATCGGCAGCATCACGATGAACAGTGCCAGCGCACCGGCGAAGCCGGAGAAGGTGCCGCTGGGGCGCACGACCAGAGCGAATACGAGCATGCCCTTCAGGACGGCCGGCATGCCGTTCATGGTGTCGTTCAGGGTCCTGAGTATGCCGTTCAGAGGGTGCTCCCTGTACTCCGCAAGCATGATGCCGGCGGCGATGCCCACCGGAACGGCCAGCAGCAGGGCAGTCAGGTCGATGAAGATGGTCCCGAGTATCGACTGGGCGAGGCCGGTCGGCTGACCCAGCTGAGCGCGGGCGGGCGAACCCAGGTCCTTGGTGAAGAAGTCCAGGTTCAGTGCCATGACTCCCTGCGAAACCACGTACCAGATGACGATCAGCAGCGGGACCAGAACGGCGGCGCTGCCCAGGATCACCAGGCCGAGCATCAGCCGGTCGCGCCAGTAACGGCGTTGCAGGTTCACGAGCCCGCGCTCCCCACCAGCATGCGGCGCTGCACCCAGGCGGCCGCAAGGTTGACCACCAGCGATATGAGGAACAGCCACAGGCCCACCGCCATGAGGCTTGACAGGTGCAGGCTCTCGACGGCCTCGCGCACCTCATTGACGATGACGGAAGGCATGGTTGAGCCCGGTCCGAACAGGGTGAGGGGCAGTCGATGCGAGTTGCCGATGAGCATCGCCACTGCCATGGTCTCACCCAGCGCGCGGCCGAAGGAGAGTACGGCGCCTGCCGATATGCCGCCCCGGGCGTACGGCAGTACCGCCATTCGCAGTACTTCCCAGCGGGTGGCGCCCAGGCCCCAGGCGGCTTCGCGCTGTTCGGCGGGAACCAGCCGGATGGCATCGCGGGCCAGTGCCGTGGTGTAAGGAACGATCATGAGGGCCAGTACGAAGGTGGCGGTGATGATGCCGTAACCGGTGGGGTTGCCGAGCCAGCCGAGCATTCCGGGAGCGTTCTCGGCAGCCCACATGAATACGGGCATGTAGATCCGTTCACGCAGGAAGGGCGTGAGCACCAGGATGCCCCAGATGCCGATCACCACACTGGGGATGGCCGCCAGCAGGTCAACGACGTAGTCGATGATGGCTGCCAGCCAGCGCGGAGCGTACTCTGCGGAGAGGATGGCCAGGCCCAGCGCCGGCAGGAACGAGAGTGCCAGGGCACCGACGCTGGTGACCAGCGTGCCCAGCAGGAACGGCCAGGCGCCGAACTCACCGCTTACCGGGTTCCAGGAGGTTCCGGCCAGGAAGCGGAAGAATCCGAACTCGCTTATGGCCTGTTGCGAGTCGCGCCACAGCACCACGCCCATGGCCACTGCCACGAAGACGACCGTGAGACCCAGAATGGTGACGACGGTCAGGAAGATGGGGTCACCCAGGCGCCGTTTGCGTCCCGGGATTCCGCTGCTCAATGCTGCCAAAGGTACTTCTCCCTGCACACTGCACCGGGGAGTGGAACCGGTTTTGGCTCCACTCCCCTGGGCAGTCTGGTCTTTTCAGAGTCTACTTGCTGTCAACGGACTTCGTCGACGATCGCCTGACCGATGTTCTCGCCTTCCCATTTGACCTGGGCGAGGCGGTTCAGGTTGCTCTCAACCGCGGCGGCCGGCAGGCGGGCGAAGTCGAGGGCCTCGGAGTACTCCTGGCCTTCGGTGACGGCCCACACCAGGAAGCGCACGGTTTCGATGGCCTCTTCGCGGCTGTTGAAGGCGTCGTTCTGGTCAGCATTCTCGTAGAAGAGGGCCCAGGTGAAGCCGGAGATCGGGTAGCCCTCGGGGTGCTCGGTGTCAACTATCAGGACGCGGGTGTCTTCGGGCAGCTCGACGTCCGCGGAGATCGAGGTGGCGGCGAGACTGGGCTCGATCAGGTTGCCTGACTTGTTGTACATGTAGGCGTAGCTGAGGTCGTTGAGGCTGGCGTACACGAGGCTGTTGTAGCCGATGGTGCCGGGGGTGTTGGCGATCAGGC
>CAZBBU010000329.1:0-2533 GCA_964489965.1 uncultured bacterium | reverse complement strand
GCGGGTTGACCGACACCTTGACAGCGTCCAGCACGTCACGGCCGGCCAGGTCGATGGCGGCCGCCCGGTCGAACGGCAGGGTGATGCGGGCTTTGTCCGCAGCGATCAGCGCGTCAACCACCCTGTCGACGTTACCGCCCGCCAGGTAGTGCGCTTCCAGTTCATTCTGGCTGGCGCTGATACCTGCCTTGTCAGCCTTGATGAGGGGCAGGATGATCTTGTTGGGCGGAACGCGCCGCAGGCGCATCGCCACCAGGCTGGTGAGGCCGACCCGCACGCCGGCGGCGACCGCCGAGATCCACAGGCCCACCGGCACGAAGCTGAACAGGATGATGAAGAAGACGACTGCCGCGCCGGCAATCAACAGGATTGACTGATTGAACATTTAGGCTCCCATACTCGTTTCCGGCCCCACGGGCCCCTCGGACTGAGTTTCCAGACTCTGAACCACTATGCGGCTTCCCGCCACGAACAGCACCTCGATGGGGGTGCCGGCCCTGATGAAGTCACCTTGCGTGACCACGTCCATGCGCTGGCCGTTGATGCGGGCCACCCCGGCCGGCCGCAGGTCGCTCTGCGCCACACCATGCTGCCCCAGCAGCTCTTCAGGCGCCGCCACGACAGGAACTCCGGCGGAGGCACCACCCGGTGCAAGGCGTGTTTCGAGCCGCAGGCCCGAGACAAGCCGTGAACGGGGGAAGAGCCAGAACACGCCGATGATGAGCACACTGGCGAACAGCGTGCCCCAGCCGAGCACCGCGATGGACTGCTCCTGGAACACCCTCACCAGCGAGGTAACGATCGCCGCGATGCCCAGGATCGCAGGCACAAACGTGCCTGGCATGACGAACACCTCGACCATGATCAGGATCACCCCGATCACCAGCAGCACGATGTCCAGCGTGCCCGCGGGCGTGGAGAATATGGCGGTGAGCCCGAACAAGCTCAGGCCGATTATGCCCAGAGCCCCGGGAAGTCCGAAGCCGGGCGTGAAGATCTCGATCAGGATGCCGCCGATACCGATCACCAGCAGCAGCGCCGCCACGATCGGCTGACTCAGCCAGCCACCGATGCGTTCCGTGAGTGACGGGTCCATCCAGGTGAGTTCAGCCCCGCCGTAACCGAACTGGCTGAGCGCGTCCTGCAGCGTGGTGGCGCTCACGTCAGCGATGCCGTTGTCCACCGCCTGGTTGGCGGTAAGCGTGAGCAGTTCACCGGTGGTGGCGAGACCGGGCACATCGATGTTCATGTCGACCATCGCCTCGGCCAGCAGCACATTGCGGCCGCGGGCTTCGGCAACGCTGCGGAACATGCCGCGCATCGCAGACGTGGTCTTGGCATCAACAGCGCTCACAGCACCGACAGGGTTGACGGCCACAGGCATGGCCGCTCCGATGGACGAGCCCGGCAGCATCGCCAGCTGCTGGGCACTCATCGCGATCAGTGCACCGGCGCTGAAGGCGTTGCGCACCACCGCCAGGGTAGGGACCTCGGCGTCACTGAGGATGGAATCAACGATGTCTTCCATCGCCGTGACCCTGCCGCCCGGCGTATCGATCTCGAAGAGCAGCGCCAGTGGCCGTTCCTCGTTGGCAAGCTCGACCCGCGCCCGCACGTACTGGGCGGTGGCCCCGCTGATCTCACCCTCGATCGGGATGACCCAGACCGTGTTCGACTGCGCCACCGCAGTCGACAGCAGCAGCGCCATCGCCATGAACACGATGCCGCACAGCGTAGTGGCTGCTCTTCTCATACTTTTTCCAAGATAGCACGCTTCCAGGGGCTTTCCCGCTGCCGGACAGCGTTCAGACCGGACCACCCAGCAGCTCCGCAACCTCGTCCACATCTGCCACCCCGTGCTCTGCGGACAGCTGGAAGCGGATGGATTCGTCACCGGCAGGCACCACCGGATAGGTGAGGCCCGTTGCCAGCACGCCACCCTCAAAGAGCCTCTGCACGGTTCGCACGGTGCGGGGCGTGTCACGAATCATCAGCGGCACCACGGGGTGCTGGCCCGGAAGTGACTCGAGTCCGCGTTGTTCCAGTGCCGCGCGGAACTGCCCGGCCCGCTCCCTCACAGTGGCCAGCAGGCGCCGTCCCTCTTCAGAATCCACGAGCTCGACGGCGGCGCAGGCTGCGGCGGCTTCGCCGGGCGTGATGGGATTCGAGTAGATGTACATCATCGAGGTCTGCCGCAGGTAGTCGATCAGCAGCTGTGGTCCCACCACGTAGCCGCCGTTGACGCCGAAGCCCTTGCCGAGCGTACCGATGAGGATGTCCGAGGGCCCGCTGTCCGTGAGTTCCTCCGTGCCGCGCCCACCCAGGCCGACCGCGGCGACGCCGTGCGAATCATCGACTATGAGCGACAGCCCGCCGGCGAACCGGTCCCTGAAGCCTTCCAGCCGCTGGCGGATCTCGGCGAGGGGAGCATGAACCCCACGCATGGAGAAGATACCGTCGGTCACCACCAGGCAGCGGCTGGCACCGCTGGCCACGGCTGCCTCCAGCTGCTCACGGAGGTGATCCAGGTCCA
>CAZBBU010000328.1:0-2543 GCA_964489965.1 uncultured bacterium | reverse complement strand
CGTCGAGCTTGATGAATGACAGGCCGTATTCGCCTGCCTCGACCTCAGCCGGGTCCTCTTCCGTCAGGTCACGCAGTTCCTGCAGGTCCTTGTGGCGGAACAGGGCGTTGCTGTCTATGGATACCTTGCCGTCGAGCGCCATCACCTGACCGTCACCGGTGACCACGAGCGGGTTGATCTCCAGCATGTCCGAATCGAGCTCGACTGCGGCCTCAGCCAGGCTGGTGATGAAACGGGTGAATGACTTGAGTGCGTCACCGTCGAGTCCGAGTCCGTAACCCAGCCGTTTGGCCTGGAACGGGGCGAGGCCGATCAGAGGATCCATCTCCTCGCGCAGGATCTTTTCTGGCGTGCTGGCGGCTACTTCCTCGATCTCCATGCCGCCTTCGGTGGAGGCCATGACCAGGTTGCGACCCGTCGAGCGGTCCAGGATGATGGACAGGTACAGTTCCCGGGCGATGTCGATGCCCTGCTCCAGGTAGAGCGTGTTCACCTGCTTGCCGGCTTCACCGGTCTGCACTGTGACCAGGGTGCTGCCCAGCATCTGGCCGGCCAGCTCGGCGGCCTTGTCCGCTGCGGCGCTGCTGCCGCCCTGAATGCCGTCAGTTATGACCTTGACGCCACCCAGATCAGGGTGTTCCTTGAACCTGCCCTTGCCGCGACCACCAGCGTGAATCTGGCTCTTCAGCACCACCACCGGATTGCCGCTGGCCTCTATGATGGGTCCGGCCGCCGCACGCGCCTCTTCAGGGCTGCGCACGACACGACCTTCAGGAACTGCGATTCCGCGTTGGCGGAAGAGTTCCTTGGCCTGATACTCGTGAATCTTCAAGAGTCGTATTCTCCTTCCATCTGCTTGACACCAAGGTAACGCGGCGGACGGTTCCCGAACAACACCTGCAAGCATTTGTGAGACTTTACTGCGACAAGCGCCCGGTTCCCGCGCTATCTTCAGCTGCATGAGCGAACGCCAGGTCAGGGTGGCCATACTCAACGTGGGTGATCCGGAGGAAGACGGTGATCGCATGACGGACGCCCTGGCGGTCCTGCATGCGGAGCTGGCCAAGGGACCGTTCCAGGAGGTTGACTACTTCGTGAGCCCCAGCGAGCAGGCGCTGCTGCGGGCGCGTCTGCGTGTGTGGAGCGAGGCCGAACATAACGCTGCGGACCTGATCCTGACCTGCGGTGGCGTGGGCCTGCCGCTCCGGGAACGCATGCCTGAGGCCACGGCGGAAGTGGTTGACCGTCATCTTCCCGGCATCCCGGAGCTCATCCGGCTCGCCTGCGTGCGGGCTGACCCTGGCGTGGCGTTCCTGCGTCTGGAGGCCGGGGTGAGGCGCCAGACCATGATCATCAACCTCCCGGGTGACGCCGCCAACCTGAAACTGTGCCTGCCGCACCTGCTCGGTCAGCTGCCCGCAGCCGTCAGGCAACTGCATTCAGCCGCCACCATCTGAATCTTTCGGATGACGCCGGCGGCTCGCTGGCGGGCTAGTATTTGCGCGTGAGCGTGACAGTGACAATTCTGGCTGCAACAGTTTTCGTGCTCGTCTGGCTGGTCAGCCTGGCCGGCCTCATCATCCCGGTCATTCCCGGTGTACCCCTGGCAGCACTGGGTGCCCTGCTTGCCGGCTGGATGACCGGATTCGAGAAGCTGGGCCTGACCCCGCTGCTCGTCATCGCCGGTCTGGCCGTGCTGGCTCAGGTGCTGGACCTGGTGGGCGGCTGGGTAGGTACGAAGTATTCCGGTGGCAGCAACGCCGGTGTCTGGGGCAGCGTAATCGGCTCGATCATCGGGGTGGTGGTGGCGCCGCCCTTCGGCTTCCTGCCTGGCGCGCTGCTGGGTGCCATGCTGTTCGAGCTCATGAAGGGCCGCAGCATGGCAGAGTCATGGCGCTCCGGCCTCGGCTCGATGCTCGGGGCGCTGGGCGGCACGTTCATGAAACTTCTGTTCCTGATTGCCATGGGAATCATCACCCTCACTTACCTGTTCTGACCGAAGTTCTGCGGTCAGGCCGGCATATAATCCGGCCATGGATCCAATCATGCTCAACCTCGGCCCGCTGGCCATCCGCTGGTACGGCTTCCTGATCGCAACTGGCGTGGTGATCGGGTCGTTCTGGGCTTTGCATGCCGCCCGCAAACGGAACATAGACACCGAGAAGCTGCTGGATTCGGCCGTCTGGCTGGTCCTGGGCGGCATCATCGGTGCGAGGCTGGTTTACGTGCTGACGAGCCCCGGAAACTTCTTCGGTGCTGGCGGCAACCCGCTGGACGTGTTCAAGGTGTGGCAGGGCGGCATCAGCATTCACGGCGGTGTCATTGGCGTGATGGTTGCGCTGTGGCTGTACGCCAGGTCCAAGGGCCTGAACATGTGGTCAGCACTTGACGTACTGTCCGGCATCGGCGCTCTCGGCATCATCGGTGGTCGCATCGGCAACTTCATGAACGGCACCGACACTGGTGGCAGGCTGACAGACTGGTCCATCGGCTTCACATGGCCGGAGGTGGGCACGCCGACTTTCGGTGCGGTGGGTCGCTTC
>CAZBBU010000327.1:0-2549 GCA_964489965.1 uncultured bacterium | reverse complement strand
CCGCGAAGCTCATGCTGCCCGGCACGTTGAACACCGGCAGCGGCAGGAAGTCGGTGACCTGCAGGTTGCGGAACGACAGCGAGCTCAGGTTGACTTCGAGTTCGAAGGTGACCACGTCTCCACTGCTAACAGCCGGCAGGGTGGAAGTAACCTCTTCGTCGGCAATGTAAGCGATCCGCTTGGAGGTTGAGCTGCCACCCACATGAACAGCGGCCCAGGCGGGGTCGCTGTCGTGCAGGCCGGTAGCAGCCCCGTTGAGTACGTTGACGATCTCGCCGCGGATAGTGGCCTCGTTGGGAAGGTGGTCGTTCTGGACCACGTGCGTTGAACCCTGGGGCTGGCGATAACCGTTCAGCACCACTACCTGGTATTCGATCGTGCCCACGGTGGAATCGGTGGCGCCCACCAGACAAGCCTCGTCGAGGCCGCCGAACCCTTCCGGCACGCATGCGCCGAGGAGCGTCGTGGGACCGTCGATGTAGGAGGCCAGGTGAGCACTCACATCTAAGGTGAGGGTGGAGGTGCCGTCACCGTTGTGGGTGTAATCAACGTCATCGTTAGCGAAGGCGCCGGCGCCCAGGCTCTGGCCGTGCTGCGTGTAGCTGACCAGCCGGGCGCTACCCGCCACGTACGCGAGGCCGTCAGCCAGCTCATCCGTTATCTCGACGTCGGTGAAGGCTGAGACATCGGAGACCTGGAAGTCCAGATAGTAGGTAACGGTCTGGCCGGGAACCACGGTCTGGTCCTTGCTGCCAGGGCTCCCAACCCACTTCTGCATGCGGATAGTGCCGTTGCTGACGTCGGCGTGTTCGCCGTCTTCGTTCGTGATGTGTGTGCTGGCGGTGTCGGTAGCGCTCAGGGCCTGGCCGGCAGACTGAGCATTGCCTGCCCAGGTGGCGGCGTACGAAGCGGTGTTGAGCTCCTGGCCGCTACCCGCCCCCGCCTGTACGCCGTTAGCGTCCACGGACGGGATGAAGAAGTCGAAGGCTACAGCCACGGTACTGGGGCTGCCAGAGGGGGTGACGACTGAGTCGTCAAGCTCGATCGCGAAGGAGCTCTCGGCGTACGGGCCGGCCGGACTTGCCGGGAAAGCTGCGGGCAGTGCACCGCCGTTAACACCCTGACTGGTCACGGTGAAGGTGGGCGTGTAGTCGATATCCACGCCGTTCATGGTCACGCTCAGGGTATTGCCCCTGATGACCAGGGCGTTCGGCAGGACGTCCTCGATAACCACATCGGTGAACGTCTGCCCTGGAGCCAGCTCGAGCTCCATGACGTAGCTGTAGGTGAAGCTGTCGCCTACGTTGGTGTCGCCCTCTGGCGCCACTAGGGTCTTGCTGAAGCGCGCGATCTCGGGCGTTACCTGACCCGTGCTAGCCGAACCGCGTAGCGGCGCGTCGGTCAGGGGGTCGTCGAGCGGTGTGGCGCCGTAGCGGAAGCCGGGCACAACGTCCACTTCCACAGGCGTACCAACGGCCGCCTCTTCGCTGATGGTGAGGCTGATATCTACGTCTATGCTCGGCTGCTCGATAGTCACCGAGCCGAACGGCAGGGTCAGCACGACCAGGGAGCCGTTAGGGGGACCGCTGACAACTATCGGCTCACCGAACTGGTCGACCGCGAACGGGTGAACCGCGGTGCCGCTGGCGTCGAACGCCACGATCTGCTGCGCAAGGGTCTGGCCGAGGTAAGCGGCACCCTCGTACGCCAAAGGTTCGGGGGACGTGGGGAGGATCACGTCGAGGTACGGGCCGTAACCCACGTCCGTATCGGTTGCTGAGGCGTTGTCGAAGCTGGCGGTGAGAGTAACGGTGCTGCCCAGCAGGTCCTCAGCGTTCGAGACCGTCACGGCCGGCACGGGCGCGGACTGCGCGGCTGCAACGCCGAACAGCGTCGCAGCGAGCAGGAGCAGAGTGATCCGCATGTGGCGCAGTCGGCCAGGCTGCGCGTAGCGCCTGCTGGCCGAGACAGCCGCGGGCGCCCTGAGTGGAATCGGAACCGTGCTACTTTCAGTGGAACTCTGTTCTGTGCCGTTCAGCATCAACCGACCTGCCTCCAAATTATCTGCTCGTCGCTTCTTGGGCTCAGGCGACCTGGGGTCGCGCCTTCGTTCTTGTCTCGCGTTCTTCCAGAACACATATAGGCACGCGGAGAGCGCGACGGAGTTCCCTGTTCCGTCCGCTAGCTGCGCCCGACGACTCGGAATGCATGGGCTACCAGACCCCTGCATGGGCCCGGCATGGAACTACACTACAACTACCCTCTGACGGGATTCATACATTTTCTGACAAGTGCGTCGCTCCGCGCCCAAACGTGGAGTCGCATGTACTAGTATCACCAACGCCTTCGTCATGTATTGCGTAGTGAGTAGCTGATTGCAGCGTAATGCACAAGGGTCGGATGTCCCGGTTACCGTTACTTCAGCGCTTGTTAATGCTGTCTCTAGGCATTAACGCGAGTGGCACAACCGCGGCCGGCCAGCGGCATAGTATGGAACCAGCCGCACGCCGGGTAGCGGCAGCCATCCCTTCCCCCGAAAGGCAGGCCCA
>CAZBBU010000326.1:0-2553 GCA_964489965.1 uncultured bacterium | reverse complement strand
TGCCGACCATGCTGGCCGAGGCCTCGTCCTCGCGCACGGCGCGCAGCACGCGGCCCCACGGGGACCTGAGAACCTTCTGCAACGCCAGATAGAGAATGAACAGCACCACCGCCACCACAGCCAGGTACACCCAGATGTAATCACGAGGTTCAAGCGGTCCGAAGAGTGACTGCAGCGGGCCGGGCAGCCAGGCGCAGACGGGATCTTCAACCAGGCACTTCAGCGGCTGGGGAATGCCCCGCAGTGGCTGCGGGCCGTTGGCCAGCCAACGCTCGTTCTGGAACACCAGTCGGGTCAGCTCGGCGATGCCGATGGTCGCCATCGCCAGGTAGTCCTCACGCAAACGCAACGTGGGTATGCCCACCAGCCAGGCCAGCAGGGCCGACACGACGCCGGCCGCCAGCAGGCCCACCACGAACGGAGCACCGAAGCCGAACCACTGCTCACTGAAGGCGGCGAAGGCGCCGGCAGGCGGCAGCGTGGTGAACAGTGCGCTGGTGAAGGCGCCCACAGAGAAGAAGGCGGCGATGCCGATGTTGAACAGGCCCGTGTAGCCCCACTGAACGTTGAGTCCCAGGCTAAGCACCGCGTAGATGGAGGCCATCGCCGCGAACGAGACCACGTAGGCGATGATGCCGTCCGGCAGAACCGTCACGAGCAGCCAGGAGAGTGCTGCACCGGCTGCTGCCGCGGCCAGGACACGCAGCAGCACGTTCCGCAGAGGCTGCAACAGCGTCCAGGCCAACAGGGCGAGCGGCAGGCCGAGCAGCACCATGCGTGCGTTTAACTCCACGTCAGCCACCCGCCTTTCCGAACATTCCCTGGGGCCGGAACAGAAGCATCAGGATCATGACCACAAAGGCCACGGCCGGTCCGTAAGCCGGGTTGAGGAAGGCAGTCGAGACCTGCCAGGCGATGGCGATGACCATGGCGCCTACCAGCGCGCCGTACGGGTTGCCGATCGTGCCCAGGATGACAGCGGCGAACAGCGGCAGCAGCAGGAACCAGCCCATCTCCGGACGAAGCTGGGCGTAGAGGCCGTACATCACGCCACCCGCGCCGGCAAGCGCGCCCCCGATCAGCCAGGTCCAGGTGATCACCTGACGGGTGTTGATGCCGGAGATCGCAGCCAGGTCAGCGTTGTCTGCAGTGGCCCGCATCGCCTTGCCGGTCCTGGTACGTTCCAGCAGCAACCAGATCAGGATGATCAGCACCACTGCCAGAGCCAGGATGAACAGCTGGTCCGCAAGCACATTGATTCCGCTGAACAGCTCCACGGCGTTCCGGGGACGACCGACGTAGAAGTTCGTGAAGTCGCCACCCCAGATGAGATAGACGATGCTGCGGACCAGCAGGGCGGCACCAAGCGACGCCATCGCCAGCACCACCGGACCGCTGCGCCTGGCCCGCAGTTTGCGGTAGATGACACGGTCCAGGACCACGGCCAGGATGCCGGTAACCGCCATGGCGATGACCAGACCAATCAGGAACTCGTAACCGAACGAGAACGGGCCGATGGGACTGCCCTGCGGCAGCAGCACCACGAACACCAGTGCCAGGTAGGCGCCTACCGACATCAGGTCCCCCTGTGCGAAGTTGGACATCTTCATCACGCCGGAGATCAGCGTGAGGCCTATGGCACCCAGCGCCAGGATGCCGCCAAGCATCACACCGCGCACCAGCAGGGCCAGCATGCGCTGACCCGGGATGTCGGCAACCAGGGTGGCCACGAGCACTGCCAGTACCGCGGCAGCCAGCAGGGTGATTCCACCGGCCCTGCTGCCGAAGAAGACCCTGACGCGTTTCAGCGGCGAGGCGGCCGCTTTGGAAGAAATCTCAGTCACTCTGCACTAGCCTCCAAGATAGAGCTTCTTGACGTCCGGGTTTGCCAGCAGTTCGCTGCCGGTACCCTCGACCTGGTTGGTTCCCGACGCCAGTACGTAACCGCGGTCAGCCAGCTCGAGCGACTTGCGGGCGTTCTGCTCAACCATGAGGATGGCCACACCCGTCTCGTTGATCGTTTTGACAGTCTCGAAGATGCCGTCAACCATCAGGGGCGCCAGACCGGCCGAGGGCTCGTCCAGCAACAGCAACTTCGGATCCAGCATCAGAGCCCGGCCCATCGCCACCATCTGGCGTTCACCACCGGACATCTTGCCGGCACGCTGGCGTCTCCGTTCAGCCAGCCTGGGGAACATCTCGAATATCCGGTTCTTGCGGCTGGACAGCTGGGAGGCCGGCAACAGGTAACCACCCATCTCCAGGTTCTCCTCAACTGTCAGGTTGGGGAAGACGTTCTCCACCTGCGGTACGTAGCAGAGACCCTCCTGCACGATCCGGTCAGGCCTCATGCCACCGATGTCACGTCCTTCGAAGGTGATGCTGCCCTTCCACGGTTTCAGCAGTCCGAATACCGTCTTCATGGCGGTGGACTTGCCGGCGCCGTTGGGCCAGATGATGCTGACGATCTCGGCGTCCCGCACCTCAAGTGACAGTTCGCGAAGGACTTCCATGCCGCCGTAGCCGCTGGTGACGTTGTCAACCTTCAGCAGT
>CAZBBU010000325.1:0-2563 GCA_964489965.1 uncultured bacterium | reverse complement strand
GGGCGGGTAGCCTTCTTCGGCGGGCATCTCCTCAAGGCGCGACGAGATCTCGCGGAGCGCTTCCGCCCAGCGGGAGGTTGAGTCGGCCATGATCGAAACGCCGTAACCCTGGTCACGGAAGTACTCAGCCAGCGTGATTCCAGTGTAGATGGAGGCTTCACGGGCGGCCACCGGCATGTTGGAAGTGTTGGCGATCAGCACGGTGCGGTGCATGAGCGGGTTGCCGGTACGGGGGTCTTCCAGTTCCGGGAACTCCACCAGCACGTCCGTCATCTCGTTACCGCGTTCACCGCAGCCCACGTAGATGACGATATCGGCGTTACCGTACTTGGCCACCGACTGCTGAGTGACGGTCTTGTCCGAACCGAACGGCCCGGGGATGGCGGCGGTGCCACCCATCGTCAGCGGGAACAGCACATCGAGGATGCGCATACCCGTGAGGAACGGCGTGACCGGGTCCAGCTTCTTGGCCACGGGACGCGGCTGCCGCACCGGCCACGTGTGGTACATCTTCAGCTCGGTGCCGTCCTCAAGGGTGGCGATAACGTGATCCACCGTGTACTCGCCCTCTGGCACTACGGTCTTGATCACACCCCCCTTGCCGGGCGGAACCAGGATCTTGTGAGTGAATGCGAACTCCGGAACGGTGCCGAGCACATGGCCGGCCTGAATGCTGTCACCAGCTTTGACGTTCGGAGTGAACTTCCACTTGGCCTCGCGTGAGAGCGAGTGCACCACAACGCCGCGGTCAATATAGGTGCCGCTGGCTTCCTGGATCTTGTCAAGCGGACGCTGGATGCCGTCGAACACGCCGTTAAGCATGCCCGGCCCCAGCTCGACCGCCAGCGGCAGTCCGGTCGAAACGACCGGCTCGCCGACGAACAGGCCGCCGGTATCCTCGTAAACCTGCACGAACGCGTTGTCACCGTCAAGGCGGATGATCTCGCCGACCAGCTGCTCCTTGCCTACGCGAACGATGTCGAACATGCGGGCGCCCATCATGCCTTCAGCGATGACGGCAGGCCCGGCTATGCTTTTGATCTTGCCTTCAATGGCCATTTAGCCTTCCTCCTGCGGGACCCTGGCTGAGCAGGACCCGAACTTGCTGCGGGCTGATGTGGCGCGCCCGCACCGCGTGACGTTCACTCAAGCTTGATGTCGAAACCGATGGCGCTGCGCACCAGTTCATGCATGTAATGCAGGGCGTCGCCACCCTCTTCCCCACCGAAGGCAGCGGACAGGCTGCCGACGGGAAGGATCACGGGCAGTTGCCGGCCACGCATGCTGCGCTCCGAAGCCTTGATCGGATCTGCCAGCAGACCCTCGTCAACCACCACCAGACCGTAACGGTCGGAGGCGATGAGTTCCTCAAGAGCGTGTTGCGCTTCAGCGGGCGTGCTCTCCAGCGTCTCAACGCCGGCCAGCCGGTATCCGGTTGCGGTCTCGGCGTCGGTCAGCACCACTACCTTATGCGTTGCCACTGCCAAGCTCCGTTTCCAGCTGTGCCCTGGGCACAGAGTAGAACTTTCCGCGTGCCAGAAGTCGCAGGCGTGCTACCTCGCGTTCCTTGCGGCGCAGGTAGTCAAGTATGACGAAGGGACCCAGTGGATCGCCCGCAGCCAGTCTGCGAACGCGCTCATCCAGGACTTCCCGTATGAGGCTGTCGGCAGCACCAAGCGAACCGGACTCGGCAACGGCCTTGAACGGTCCATCACCGATCTGGCTCAGGCCCTGGCCGCCCTCGTCAGCGATGAGCGCGGCAAACTGCGCCCGGTTGAAGCTGGCGCCCTTGCCGCTGTCAACGAACAGGTCCGCTGCCGGCAGGCTGCGCCCGCGCAGTTTGAGAGCGGTGCGCAGGTTGGTGGCATCGGCCTGCAGTCGCACCCAGCCGACGAACGTCTTGGGTACCGGCAGGTCACTGGTGAGTTCCAGCAGCGTCCTGGTGTAGGCGCGGTCGATCGCGAGTTCAAGGTTGAACAGGTCGGAATCGTCCTGGTATTGCCGGGCCGCGCGGCGTACCGCATCGGCAAGCGGATGGCCGCTGGCACTCAGCACCTGGGCCACGGCGGGAACGTCACTGGCCTGCGCCATCTGTTCGAGTACGGCCGGCTTGAGCTTGCCTGCCGGCAGCAGCGCGCTGCGCGCCTCTTCTGCAGAACGCCCCGCGTGCTTGGCACGGATGATGGACTTGACGTTGGCCAGATCGTACTTCATGAGCAGCAGTGACACGAGCTCATGGGGCCAGCCGTCAGTGAAACTGAGGATCGAGCGGGTGATGCGCCAGAAGTTCCTGGCCAGCGCCTGGTCCACTGCTGTCAGCCCGGACTCGCGCGACTGTGCTTCTTCAAGCTCAGCCATGTAGTCGGTCTGGGACAGCGTGGCCAGAAACGCCTCAAAATCACTGTCGCCCAGAGCCTGCGCGTAGAACTCGGAACCGAGCAGCCTGGACTTCAGGCCACGGACTCGAGCGTTGATGTATCCAAAATCAGCAGACACGAATGTCCCTTCCTGTCCGGAGGACTAGGCTCCGGCAGTTCCGGACAGCAGCCTGGCAACCTCGGCA
>CAZBBU010000324.1:0-2574 GCA_964489965.1 uncultured bacterium | reverse complement strand
CAGTGCCACCGACGGATTGGCCTCGCCGCTCTCCAGCTGCGCCAGATAACGTTCGGAGATGCTCGAATCCCGCGACAGATCCTTGCGCGTCATGCCGCGTCCGGCCCGCAGGGCACGGATCCGTTCGCTAAGTTCCCGAAGGTGCTGATCGACACCCGGCAATTCCCGGTTTCGCTTCATTCTCTATTTCCTGCGGTACATCTCGTCGAACTGAAACAGCGTCGGGCCGCGGCCGGACGCGCCATCTTACCGTGGCGGAGGATTATCGCACCTGTGGGTGCAGTATTATTCAGGATGATGGCAGCTGCTTTCCCTCGCCAGCCCAGGTGGGGGCAGGTGGCGAGCTTGCACCAACGGCTAAGCGGATGTGGTGTCGCTAACGCCGAACCGCAGCATCAACAACCGAGAGGTGGCCTGCCGTTTTGCCGGCGGTAGCCCCCGTCTCAGCTCGTTGAACGGATCGGCGGGCTTTCCCTGTCGGTCATGTAGACCGAGCAGATCCTGAAGGCCGGAGCCGAGCGCGCTGCCCAGTTGCCAGAGCAGGAAGAGCAAGGGGTTGGCGTCTCCGGCCTCGATCTGCGCACGGTAGCACTACGTGGCGCCGGATTCACGGGCGAGCTGCTTGCGCATTATCCGTTGGCGGGCGCGCAGAGCGCGGGCCCGGTCGTCCAGCTCCTGAAGGTGGTGCTCGATTTCCAGCGCATCAGAGCTTTGCTTCATTGGTGATGCCTCCAGACGCAATGCGGCACGCGGGATAGGCACTATAGTACTGATAGCTGCCTGGCGGCGGTTTGACGCTGATCAAGGAAACCTGTTGAGCCGTGTCCGGTTTTCCTGGAGAAGGACAGCTCGGCTCGAGAGCATCCGCCGACTGACGACTGGCAAGGCATCGGGCCGGCTTGGCTGCTTCGTTGGGTCGCTTCTCTGCAGTATATTGCTGTAAAACAGACGTTTCACAGCAAGAAAGCCTTGTTGTGTAGCTTGTGCTGCACCATAATTCATGTTGACATCGCGAAGTACCGGCGGATCCGGACGGTTCCGTTAGTGATGCGGAAACCTAGAAACCACTGAAGTGGGCCAGGAGGAGATCGATGACCAAGAACGCTGTCAAGGCCAGCTTGTCTGGCATGCTCAGGAAGCTAGCCGCCGGTTCTCTCGCGATCGGTATGGTGGCGGCCCCCGCCGGCGCGGCAATCGCCCAGCAAGGCGGTCCGGTCAAGATCGGCGTACTGCTGCCATACACCGGCACTTACGCTGCTCTTGGCGAAGCCATCACCAATGGTATGAAGATGGCAATCGACCAGCATGGTGGCAAGTTGGGTGGCCGAGCGGTTGAGTACGTCGTCGTCGACAGCGAGGCCGATCCGGGCAAGGCGGTCGGTAACATGCAGAAGCTGATCTCCGGCTCCAACGTCGACGTCGTGATAGGCCCCGTCCATTCCGGCGTTGGCATGGCAGCGGTCAAGGTCGCTCGGGAAAGCGGCGTGCCGCTCATCATTACTAATGCCGGCTTCAACGCCGCTACCGGCCAGCTGTGCGCTCCTAACATCTTCCGGACTTCGTTCAGCTCCTGGCAGACCGCCTACCCAATGGGTCAGGTCGCCTACGACAAGGGTTATCGAAAGATCGCCACTGTGACTTGGCGCTATGGCTTTGGCACCGAATCGGTGGATGCCTTCAAGGAAGGCTTCGAGAAGGCCGGCGGCAAGATCGTCAAGGAGATCTACCTGCCGTTCCCTGAGGTCGAGTTCCAGGCCCAGCTGACCGAGATCGCGTCGCTCAAGCCGGATGCCGTGTTCTCGTTCTTCGCCGGCGGCGGCGCCGTGAAGTTCGTCAAGGACTATGCGGCAGCGGGCCTGAACAAGAGCATTCCGCTGCTCGGCTCCGGCTTTCTCACGGACGGCACCCTGCCGGCCCAGGGCCAGGCCGCGGAAGGTATCTTGACGACACTGCACTACGCCGACGACCTCGATAACCCGGTCAACAAGAAGTTCAAGGCCGACTACAAGCAACAGTTCAACAAGGAAGCCGATATCTATGCGGTCCAGGGCTACGATGCCGGCCTGCTGCTGGTCCATTCGCTGGACGTGGTAAAGGGCAACACCAAGGATCGAGAGGCCTGGATCGCCGCCATGCGGGAGACCAAGTTCGACAGCCCGCGGGGCCCGTTCGTCCTGTCCAAGGCCCATCACCCGGTTCAGAACATCTATCTGCGCGAGGTGCGTGGCGGGATCAACTCCCTGGTCAGCATCGCCGCCGAGCGGCTGGAAGATCCGGCGCCTGGCTGCAAGATGGCCCGCTAGCACACTGTGAACCAGGCCGCGGAGGGCGGCGTAGTCTTACCGACGGCCTGGTTCTTCAAGTTCTACCCGCCCGGAACGACCAATGGATGTTTCCACCTTCCTCATCCAGACCCTCAACGGGGTGCAATACGGGCTGCTGCTGTTCCTGATCGCCAGCGGCCTGACCCTGATCTTCGGGATCATGCACATCATCAATCTGGCCCACGGTGCGCTCTACATGATTGGCGCCTACTTGGCCTACTGGCTGACGGCGCAGCTTGGCAATCTGTTC
>CAZBBU010000323.1:0-2587 GCA_964489965.1 uncultured bacterium | reverse complement strand
GGCTGTACGGCTGGCACAGTGATATGGCGGAACTGTTGGGCCGGTGTGGCTCCGTCGAGCGCTGCAGCTTCGTAGTGGGCGCGGGGCACGTCCTGCAGGGCGGCCAGGAACATGAGCATGAAGGTCGGGATGGTGGTGAAGATGTTCTGGATCATGATGGCGATCAGCGGCACAGGTGCACGGAGCCAGGCCGGGAAGACGCCGGGTACTTCCTGGCGCGTCTGAAGCCAGATGAAGTTGACCTGGCTGACCTGGCGCGGTTCGATGAGTCCGGTCATGGACAGTACGAAGCTGGCGCCGGCCGCGATCAGCAGGGAGATGATGAGAAACGCCGGGTCCGTCCAGGCTGCCGGAAAGCCGCGCCTTCGTTCCAGCAGAACCTGAACAGCCTGGGTCAGTACGAACAGGGCGAGGAACGTGAGGATGATCGGCAGCCAGGCGTTGAATTGCGTCAGCAGGTAGTTGAAGAGGCCGCGCCTCTGGTACATCCACAGGAAGATCAGGGTTATGACCACGCTGCTTGTGACCGATGGCATGTAGAACGCGGCACGGAAGAATCCCAGGCCACGTACCCGTTGGTTCAGCGCTGCTGCCATCAGCAGTGCGCCGACTGTCTGCACGGTCGTGACGGTTGCGGCGAACAACAGGGAATTGCGGAGCGCGGTCAGAAAGTTGTCATCCTGGAACAGGTTGATGTAGTTGCGCAGGCCAACCCACTCGGGTTCGTTGAACAGGTTGTAATCGGTGAAGCTGAAATAGACGGCGCGAGCTGACGCGTAGATGAAAAATACGAAAAGCGAGACGAGAAACGGTGACAGGAACAACCAGGCGGCGAGGGTCTCGCGTGAGCGGTGTTTCAACAGATTCACCTCCTCTGACGCCTGGGGAGCTGCCAGGTGCTCCCCAGGCGTGAACCTTCCGAAAGTGGCTGGTCAGCGACTGCGTTCGAGCAGTGCGTCGAGTTCTGATTGCGCTTCGTCGAGCGCTGCAGGAACGTCTGACTGTCCACTCATGACCGCGCTGAGTGCGTTGTTGAGTGGTGCCATGTAGTCTGTGCCGACCGATCCGAACTGGAAGCCCAGTACGTTGCCGTCGCTGGCGCCTTCGAAGATGGTCAGGTTGGCGGCAGCTTCGGGATTGTCCTCGGTGAAGTAGTGGTTATCGGCGAGTGCTTCGCGGCTGGGGATGGCGAGGCCCTCTTCAAGGATGAACTGCTGGGCGGCCTCGCTGGTCAGGGCTTCGAGCACGGTGACTGCTGCTTCCTGGTTGGCTGTGTCGGCGTTGATGCCCCAGGCCACGGTGAAGATGAAGTTGCCGCGTTCTCCAGTGTCAGGTGCCTTGGGAAGTGGCGCGGCGCCGTACTGCAGGTTCGGTGCGCTGTCGCGAAGGAAGCTGATTATCCAGGCGCCTTCGATGGCAACTGCCGCCTGCTCGTTGGCCAGGCAGTCGCCGGGCCAGCCGGCTCCAAGGTCAGCAGGCTGAACTGCGATGCCGGAGGTCACCAGACCGGTGTAGTAGTCGAAGGCACTGGCGAAGGCCGGGGCGTTCAGGTCGACGGCACCGTAGGCGAGTGCGCCCATGCGGGCGAAGTCTGCTGGCAGGCATGCTCCGTAGACGTCTGGGTCGAGGTCTGAGATGGCCTGCAGTTTGGCTGCGAAGGTGTTCCAGTCGTCGTCTGCGTCGGGGTACTCAACTCCGGCGGCGTCGAAGTAGTCCTTGTTGTAGAAGACTGCGAGGGTGTTGAAGTCCTTGGGGATGCCGTACACCTGGCCATCAACTTCGTATACGCTCATCAGGTTGTCCAGGACTGCGGAAGTGTCGACAAGGCCGTCGAGAGGCAGTACCTTGCCGGTGTCGATTATGCCTGGGGCGGTTTCACCGGGAATGTAGAACAGGTCGGCTGCCGTGCCGGCGGAGAGTGCGTTGGTGAGGACTGCGTTGTAGTCGGTCTCGATCGGTTCGTACTGGATTGTGATCCCTGCTGCGGCCAGATCGGCGCCTATCACCTCGTCGATGAGGCGCTGGACGATCGCGGGATCCTGTCCGCCGTAGCCCTGCACGCGAACGGTCGTCTGTGCCATGGCGAATCCCAGGGCGAGTACTGCGGATGCGACTATCAGTTTCTTCATTGTCTCTCCCCTTCCAAGTGAGTGTTACTGCTGTCTGTTGGCCGGTGTCAGCTACTGGCTTCCTGCTGCTCCTTCCTGCGGGTCGTGGTTCCCCGCACCTTCAGCTGCACGGGCAGGCGCAGGCCGCGGGCCGGCTTGCCTTCCATGCGTTCGCGAAGCAATGTGACGGCGGTTGCGCAGATGAGTGGCACGTCCTGGCGGATCGTGGTCAGCCTGGCGCCAGCTTCTGGCAGGTCGTCGTATCCGACGACAGAGATGTCAAATGGAACGTTCTTGCCGAGATCTTCCAGGGCGAGTATTGCACCGCGCGCGAGTTCGTCCGAAGCTGCGACGATGGCGGTAGCCTGGCAGCCGGCTGCGTAAAGTTCACGTATGGCACGGTAGCCGGCCAGGCTGTCAGCCAGGCCGGTGACCGTACATGGGCCCAGTGGAGTTACTCCGTGTTCGGTGCAGGCTTG
>CAZBBU010000322.1:0-2588 GCA_964489965.1 uncultured bacterium | reverse complement strand
CGGCGACCGGCCACCACTGATCCACGGCCTGTCCTGAAAACGCGGCCCGCTCCCATTCGAGGACGAATTCAGCGCCTCCAGCCGCAGTTTCGCCAACTGCAACCGTGCCATCGTGGGCTTCCACAAGCTGGCGTACCACGGCCAGGCCGATTCCGTTGCCGCCTGTCCTGTCGGTGTAATCGCGGTCAAACACTTTGCTGCGGGCCTTCGGCTCGATGCCGGGCCCATCGTCGCTCACGGTGACGCGCACGTTGGCTGGCGTGCCCTGCACGTGCACCTGCACCTGGCTGGCGCCGCTCTGGTAGGCGTTGCGCAGCAGGTTTCTGATTATCTGTGCCAGCCTGGGTGGGCTGCCGAGTATCAGGTCTCCGCCGTCGCCGGTGACGCTGGCGCTGGCCCAGGAGCGCGCGACGCTTTCCGCCACGCTGCTCAGGCTGGTTACTTCCAGTTGGATGCGGGTCCTTAGTTCTCCCTGGGCGAGTGCCAGCAGGTCCTGTGAGGTGTAGAGCAGTTCATTGGCGGCGTCGCGGGCTGCGTGCAGGCGCGTGTCGTCACTTTCCTCGCTCAGCGCTTCGAGCTGGCCGGCGATGACGGATAGTGGCGCCCCGAGCTCGTGGGCGACGGTACCCAGCGCGCGGCGTTCTGCCAGAGTTCGCTCGGCAATTGCCTTGGAGGCGTGCTCGAGGGCCTTGGCGACGCTGCCGACCTCGTCCTGGCCGTAGCCGCTGGCATCGAAAACGGGGGTGGAAGGGTCGAGCCGGTTGGCTTCTTTGGCGAGGCTGCTGAGCGGTTTGAGCTGCCGGCTTACGAGTAATGCTCCGGCGAGTCCGGCTATGAGGGCGATGGCGCCACCGGCGAGCAGAAGCACGTTGCGCAGGTTCTGACGGCCGGTCAGTGCCGGCTCCAGGTCGTAGGCCAGCCGGACGGTGCCCAGGTTGATACCGGCTGCTTGCCAGGCTCGGGATGCCGTCATGATGGGGTGTCCGTTGCTCTCCGTGATGGTGGGCCGGTCGTGCAGCGGTATGACTGTTTCAGTGCCGGCCGGCACCACGACGGTGCCGTTCGTACTGACGAACTGCAGATGCATCAGATCGGCTTCTGCGTCCAGGAAGGTCTCACCGAGTACCGATTCGGCGAGGAGCTGTTCGACCCGGTCCAGCTCGCGTGTCAGCAGTTCGGCCTGGTCACGGGTCTGCTGCCGCTCCACGATGACGAGTGCCACGATGCTCACTGCCAGCAGGGCCACAGTGGTGGTGGCGACCACCAGCAGTGGCAGCCTGAGCCTGAGCATGTCAGGCGTCCTGCAGGATCAGGTAGCCGCGGTTGCGGACGGTACGGATGAGCTTCTCCACTCCTGCTCCGGCGAGTTTGCGGCGCAGGTTGTAGATGTAGACTTCGATGGTGTTGGAATCGGGTATGTCGGGGCCGTAGAGGGCGCGTTCCAGGTCGGCCTGGGTGAACACCCGCCCCTGGTACTGCGCCAGGAGCTGCAGGATCCTGAATTCGTTCTCGGGCAGGAACACGGGACCGTTACCCGCGTTGAACGACATGTTGCCTGCGTCCAGTTTGACTTTGCCCACGCTGAGACTGTTCTCGCCGGCGCGTTCGCGCAGGCGTACGTGGATGCGGGCCATCAGCTCCTGCACACTGAAAGGTTTGGTCAGGTAGTCAGCCGCGCCGGCGTAGAGGCCTTGTACGCGGCTGTCGACGTCCACCCTGGCGGTGAGCATCAGGATGGCGGGCCCGGCTTCGTCTCCGGCGATGTCACTGGCGAGTTCCAGTCCGTCTCCATCCGGTAGTCCGCGGTCCAGGATGACCAGGTCGAACAGGCCTTCGGCGAGTTCCCGCCGGGCTGTAGCGAGGTCGCGTGCCGGCACCACGTCATGCCCAGCGAGCCGCAACTGCTCCACAAGCATGCGGGCGAGATTGTCGTCATCCTCGACGAGCAGCAGCCTGCTCATGCTGTCTGGGCCTCAGTCGTCGTCATCATCATCGTCGTCATCTTCGTCGTCGTCATCATCGTCGTCATCATCATCGTCATCGCCTGGTGGGGGCCACGGGTCGGATGTGGGCGGCGTTGGTGTGACCGTGGTGTCTACATCATCTGCACCGGTGTCGAACACGCGGACGAGGCGGGTGCCGGCGTTCGCAAGGAAGTCTTCAAGCAGGATGCGGCTACCGTCTTCAAGTTCCAGACGCAGTTGGCCACTTGCCAGTCGTTGACCGTGGTACTGCAACATGTTTCCGTCTCTGCTGGCGATGACCATGACGAATGTTCCGGTTCCGCGCACCATGCGGAGCCGGAGCATTCCGCTGTCAACCACGCCCTGGCCGATAAGGCTGGCGCCACGACCGTCGAGCAGCAGCACTTCCGTGCCGTCTGCCATGGTTGGCTGCTGGGCGGCCGCAACCGGTATCAGTGGCAGGATGATGGCAATCAGCAGTCTCAGGATGGGGTTCATGCGGCGTTCCTCAGGTCATAGTACAGGCGGCGGAAACCGCAGACCTGTGACGGCTGCGGTTTCCGTTGGGGGGTGATGGCAGCTACTGCTCAGTCATCGTCAACATCGGCGTCAGCGTCATCGGCG